>NZ_JBDNJQ010000073.1:0-38587 GCF_051172895.1 Nostoc sp. CALU 1950
TTTCAACTAACTATAATTTGGGGAAAATTACAAGACCTTGAAAGGGCTGGTCCTATTTAAGTAGAAAATCTAATATAAAAATAATCCAAATAGTGATGCTCAAGGCTTCCAGTAAAGAGTTTAATCCCCAGATGATCTCGATGATGAATAGCGCTAGCCATACAAAGCCCAGCACCAGCATTGGAATTTCTAGCCAATCTTCCAACTGTTGCAAGACTTCATTACGTTCTCTTTCTAGGGCTTGTTTTTCTGAAAGCTTTGGACTACTCATGAGATTAATTCGTAATTCGTAATTTTAGAGAATTGTCCTTATTGTTTACTAGCAGGGGTTTCTAGTACGTTGACATCAACTAGAGGTGTCACATTAAAGTCCTGTTTCAATAATTGGGTTTGAATTGATTGGGTTAGGCGTGAGCGTATTTCTTCACTAGACGCTGTAACTCCCGGTTGACGCTGCACATAAATAACAGATAGCAAGGTATCCTGCCCTTGAATATTGGATCGTGTAAAGCGGACATTCGACTCGACTAATTTTGCTAAACCAACTTGCTCCACAGTTTTCTGAACTTGGGCGTTGGCACGTTGGGCAAGGCTAGAGCGTTGTAAGTTGGGAGAATTAGAGAACTGCCAAGTTAGTAAACCTGCCAATGCGATGACAGTTATCACTAAGGAAATACCGAATACCCGTTTTTTACCACGCTGATAGCGAGTTCCTTGAGCAGATAGCCCGAATATTCGGAACAACAAAGCTGCTGAAAAGTTAATGCCGCATAGTTGCAAAAACAGTAAGAACAGCCCCGAAATTGCCATGTCCCACCTGCCAACTGCACTAGCCATACCGACAATTCCCGCAGGTGGAGCTAAGGAAGCGGCAACTAACATTCCGGTTGCTGCCCCAGAGACTAAACTACTGCGTTCTGACTGCACCAAGTTGAGCGCCCCTGCTGCTCCGGCTGCCAACGGCAAAATCACTGCTACTGCTGAAACTTGGCTACTTTCTACCATTAAACTGGTGGGAATTTCTTGCTGTAATATCAAGCTCAATAGCCAAGTAGTGGCAATTGTGACTGCTAAAGCGGCAAAATATCGTAAAATACTCCGCCCCAGGAGTTTGCGATCGCCCCATGCAGTAGCGATCGCTGTATTCATTGCCGGGCCTGCAAACGGTGCAATCAGCATTGCCGCCACCAGCAAGTAAGCTGTATTAGTATACAAGCCAATCCAGACTACGAAGCCTGCCAGTGCTGCATAACCAAGAAAGCCTCGCCAAGAACCAACACTTTGCAAACCAGAAAGAAAAATCTCAATCGGACTGCGTTCTTCCACATCTACAACTTGTTGCGGCGCTTCCGATGCAGGGGGTTGCAGAGTCATCACACCAGTTGGTATGAGCGTAATTTGTACTTTGGGCAAGTCTTGCAACTTGTCCAGAACTTTGCCAACTTCTTGATTAGAAAGGTGAACAATCACTACATCAATCGGTTCTTCTGCATTTCCTTCAAATCGAGCTAGATTTGTACCGTTATGAGATTTGGCAATATCGATAACAGCTTTTCCATTTCCCCGTGGTACTTGAATAATAAGTTGACGCATTCTACCCTCCTACCGCTAACCATCTTGTTTTTTCAGACAAGAATTCTACTACCCAAAGAAAGATTTTTTTAAAGATGTATCTCATACTCAATTAACACTTGACTTTTGTCCGTAAAATGGGTACATAGTAAAATAACTGATAGCCAAGGTAGCAAAAAAAGTTATATAAAGAAAATTCCATTAATTTATCGTTTTAGACTTAGATTAAATCTAAATAGTGGAAAAGCCGTGGAGAACTCCGCTATATTTTCCTTCTCGAAAACAAGCTTTAAATTTCATTACTTAGATTTATAACAGTCCCAAATAATTCGTAAAAATTATATCTCTCTTCTTTCTTTGCTTTGCATCCTTCTCTAACGAAACGCTGTGCGTTGGCGGAAGCCTCTCGTAGAGATCGCGGTTCGTTTCCTAATCTATATTTTTCACAACTCAAATAAGATTGCTATAAAATTCTTCTATTAACATAAGCCCTTATTAAAACATTAACGTTGTTAATATTTTCATTGTTGCGTTATCTATACCTAAAGTAATAAGCATAGTCAGTCTTTAGTAGTATTTGAAGCTGCATGATAAATTTCTCCACTAAATTTCCACTATTTTTTAATAACTATTGAAGTATTAGAAATAATGAATAATCGAAAAAATCGGGGGCATGGATCGTGACACAGTTAACTAAGTTTGTTTCAGCAGGTGTATCTTTACTAACTTTAAATTTAATAGTAGTTGCAGTTGGAGCATTAGAAACATCTGCTCAATCTTCCCCTACAACTACCTTTAGTGATGTTCAACCTAATTACTGGGCACAGCCATTTATTCGAGGTTTGGCTGCAAGAAATATTGTAACTGGATATCCTGATGGTACATTTCGACCAGAACAGCCAGTAGACCGAGATGAGTTTGCAGCAATTATTCGTAAAGCTTTTGACCAGCCACCAATTCGCCAGATACAAAGTGGTGCTGTATATAAAGATATTCCTACTAACTATTGGGCTAGTCGTCCCATCGAAGAAGCATATCAACAAGGATTTATGTCGGGTTATCCTGGTGGTTACTTTCGTCCCAATCAATCCGTTTCTAAGGTTGAGGCTATAGTTGCTTTAAACAAAGGTCTGAATCTAACTACTGGTACATCAGCAGTTACTGTGCCCACAGTTACGCAAAGAGTAGTTCCTCAAAAAATCGCACAAAAACCTGTAAAAAGACGTATTTTAATGCCGCTTGCTGTTACTACTCTAATGCAGCCTTTATTCATATCAAAAGCCCAGGCTGTACCAGCTAATGCTGTGAATCTTAACCGTCCTGCGTCATTTATTATTACTAACACTTACGCAGATGCCAATAATATTCCGCAATATGCAGTTGGAGATGTAGCAGCCGCAACTAAAGCAAATATAGTGGTCAACTATCCAAATCCTAAAGTTATTAACCCAAGTAAACCCGCAACTAGAGGAGAGATTACAGCTTTAGTTTATCAAACTTTAGTTTCCCAAGGAAAAATAGAACCAATTGCTATTAATTTACCTGCCAATCAGTATATTGTTCGTACTCCTGTCAACAAACAAAATGCTCAATAATGGAGGTAGTTGATGACTTCCTCAACCAGTGATTCTCAAATGACAGCGCAAGAAGCGCGGTCTGGAACTGAAAAGGCGATCGACCAAAGCTTTCTTTGGGGGACGCGGATACTAGCAATAGGTGTGGCGGGAATTCTGCTATGGATAGCAGGGCAAGTTGCTTGGAATTCAATACCTGCTATTCAACAGCTTGGATTAGAATTTCTCACAACTTCTGCTTGGGACCCTGTAAAGGGCGTTTATGGCGTGCTTCCTATGGCTTATGGCACAGTCGTGAGTTCTCTGATTGCGCTGCTTATAGCTTTCCCGATTGGTGTGGCATGTGCGATCGTCCTGAGCGAAAATTTTTTGCCGTTATCCATTCGGACTCCGCTCACTTTTCTGGTAGAACTGCTAGCAGCTATTCCTAGCGTCGTCTATGGATTGTGGGGCATTTTTGTCTTGATTCCGTTTCTGCAACCTATCGGTGGATGGTTGCACGATAACTTTGGTTATATACCTTTGTTTTCCACGCGATATATTGGCCCAGGTATGTTCCCGGCTGGCATCATCTTAGCGATTATGATTTTGCCCATCCTTGCAACGATCGCTCGCGATTCTCTTGCCGCTCTGCCTAGTGAGTTGCGCTGGGGAGCTTATGGTATTGGAGCTACGCGCTGGCAAGCAATTTTTAGCGTACTCATACCAGCAGCATTTTCTGGCATTATTGGTGGCACAATGTTGGCATTAGGCCGAGCGCTGGGAGAGACAATTGCTGTCACTTTGGTAATTGGTAATAGTAACGATCTAAATTTTTCAATCCTAGCGCCAGCAAATACAATTGCCTCTCTGTTAGCCAATCAATTTGCAGAAGCAGGTGGTTTGCAAAGAGCTTCTTTGTTCTATGCCGGATTAGTGCTATTTGCGATCACACTTATAGTTAACATCGGAGCATATTGGATTATTCAAAAAGTCAAAAAATACTAATTAGTAATTGGTAATTAGTCATTTGCAATTGGCGATTAATTTTGAATGAAAAGCAAACGATCGCTAATAAAGGAGAATATTTTACTATGACAGCTAGTAACCCGGATGGGCATTATGATGAATTTCCCATTCCTAAAATGGAGCGCTCTTACTCTACTCCCAGAACAGCAATTGATTTGGCGCTGACAATATTAGCATTTTTACTGCTAGGTATTGCTCTGCTGCCCTTATTTTTAGTAGTTAGCTTTGTCATTATCAGGGGAGCCAATCGACTCAATCTCGAACTATTTACTGGGTCTATACCAGCAGCGCTGCAACAAGGAGGAGGTATTGCTCCGGCGATTGTGGGAACGCTGATTGTGGTGGGAATTGCTGCTGCCATTAGCATTCCCTTTGGCATTCTCGCAGCAGTCTATTTGTCAGAATTTAGCTCTGGTAGGATAGCTAGGTGGGTTCGTTTTGCCACCAATGTCTTAAGCGGCGTTCCTTCGATCATTGTTGGCATCTTTGCCTATGGAGTAATTGTTGCTACAACAGGTACTTACTCTGCGGTTGCGGGAGGATTTGCCCTTGCCATTCTCATGTTGCCTATTGTGGTACGAACAAGTGATGAATCTTTGCAACTAGTACCGCAAGAGGTACGGTGGGCATCAGTTGGTGTAGGGTCTTCCAACTTCCAGACTGTATTGCAGATAGTACTACCTGCTGCTATGGGAGCGATCGCAACAGGAGTGACTTTAGCGATCGCCCGGGCCGCAGGAGAAACTGCACCTCTGATTTTTACAGCTTTGTTTACCCAATTCTGGCCTCGCGGTATCTGGGAGCCAGTTCCCACTCTATCGGTCTTAATCTACAACTTCGCTGGTTTACCTTATGAAAATCAGCAGGAACTTGCCTGGGCAGCTTCGCTCATTTTGGTGCTGATGATTTTGCTAACTAGTATTCTCTCTCGTTGGGTAGCTAGTAAAACCACATATTAAACTACTGGCGAAAAAACTTTTATGTATCCTTCCAACCTCCTCAATCGTTATGAATTCTAGAAATCAGAATGAAAATCACCAAAACAACAATCCTCCCACCAAGCCAAAGCACGCAGATTCGAGTGAAACGGTTTTACAGGCAAAAAAACTGAGCGTCTACTATGGCGAAACTTTGGCACTGCAAGAAGTTTCAATGGATATCCTGAAAAACAGCGTCACTGCCTTGATTGGCCCTTCTGGTTGCGGTAAAAGTACGCTAATTCGCTGTTTTAATCGGCTCAATGACCTAATTGATGGCTGTCGAGTAGAAGGTAAAGTCATTTACCGTGGGAAAGACCTTTATGGATCAAAAATCGATCCTGTGGCGGTGCGGCGACGGATTGGTATGGTATTCCAAAAGCCAAATCCTTTTCCGAAATCGATTTATGAAAACATTGCCTATGGGGCTAGAATTAATGGCTTCAAAGGCGATATGGATGAATTAGTGGAGCGATCGCTCCAGCGAGCAGCTTTGTGGAATGAAGTCAAAGATAAACTAAAAACCAGTGGTTTGTCGCTCTCTGGCGGACAACAACAGCGTTTATGTATTGCGCGGGCGATCGCACTCAAACCAGAAGTCGTCTTAATGGATGAACCTGCTTCCTCTCTCGATCCAATATCTACCGAGAGCGTGGAAGAACTAATTCACGAACTGAAGCAGGACTACACTATTGTGATTGTGACTCACAATATGCAACAAGCCACGCGCATATCAGATTTCACTGCTTTCTTCAATGCAAAGGCAGGGAAAAATGGTAAGCGATTTGGTTACTTAGTTGAGTACGACAAAACAGAGACTATTTTTGAAAGTCCTCAGGAAGTATTTACTAAACAGTATGTGAGCGGTCGCTTTGGTTAAGGGACAACTGAGTGACCTTTTTTTAATTAAAAATTAAAAGTTAAAAATTAAAAATTAGTGAAGAATAATTTTTAATTAATTTTGGGTTCAAGCCCCAAAAGAATTGCAATTTTTAACTTTACATTTTTAATTTTTAATTGGAGCAAAGCGACTTGACGTTACTGTAAAACCCGAAAGACATCTTATGCTGACTCAACTTTTTCCGATGCAACGAGCTTTTCTTCTATCTTTAGTTGCCATCTCCTTGGGTACTACTGCCTGTCAACCACCAACTGCTGACAATTCTTCACCAAATGCTAACGCGGGTGGTGGTAATGTCTCTCTCGTTGGGGCTGGAGCAAGTTTTCCTGCTCCGTTTTACCAGCGCTGTTTTAATGAGTACAATCAGCAAAATCCTAATATAAGGGTTAGCTATCAATCCGTAGGTAGCGGTGCTGGCGTACAGCAGTTTACACAAGGAACAGTGGATTTTGGTGCTAGCGACGTGGCAATTACCAAAGAAGAAAGACAAAAAATTGAGCGCGGGGCACTGACAATTCCCTTAACTGCGGGAGCGATTGTACTTGCATACAACTTACCTGGTGTAGAAAAGCCTATTAGATTGCCACGGGAAATCTACCCGGCAATCTTTCTAGGAGAAATCAAAAATTGGAATAACCCACAAATTGCTCAAGCAAATCCCGGTGTGAATTTACCCGATTTACCGATTACAGTCGTGCATCGTTCTGATGGTAGCGGTACTACAGCCGTTTTCACAGAACACTTAAGCGAAATTAGCCCCCAATGGAAAAGTAAAGTTGGTGCAAATAAAACTGTAAACTGGCCTGCGGGTGTTGGTTCTAAAGGTAATGAGGGAGTTACTGCTCAGATTCAACAAACCCAAGGTGCAATCGGCTATGTAGAATACGGCTATGCCAAGCAGAATAAGATTCCTTTTGCTGCCTTAGAAAATAATTCAGGCAATTATGTTGTTGCTTCATCCGAGACATCTGCTAATGCGTTGGAGTCAATAGAATTACCAGAAAACTTAGTTTCTTTTGCTAGAGATCCAGAGGGAGAACAATCTTATCCGATCGTAACCTACACCTGGCTTCTAGTTTACGACCAGTACCAAGACCAACAAAAAGCTCAAACTCTGCAAAATGTTGTTGAATATGCATTGAATGAGTGTCAAAAATTCAGCGAAGAGCTAGGATATGTACCCCTGCCAAAAGCGGTTGTAGATAAAATAGAACCTACGGTACAGCAGATTACCAGGAGCATCTCGTCCTAAATGGCTTTGAGATAATTGCTAGTGAAATATCCCCCGACTTATACTAATTCGCTAAAACTTGGTTGGGGTCTGAATCCCCTTCCAAGTTTTCCCAGTCTCCAGTCCCTTTTTCAAGCGACACAATACTCCTACCATCAATAACGAAATATAGGACTCATATTTGATTTCTGAAAAAACTCAGTACAACTAAGAAGCCTTCTTGACTGTTGCCTATTGCCTATTCCCTGCCTACGCAAATCAGTTCAGAAATCAAAGCAGATTCCTATAATTGCTGAATATTTACAGGCTTTATTAACTCCTGCTATAGGAAAAATAGAACCAATTGCTATTAATTACCTGCCAATCAGTATATTGTTCGTACTCCTGTCAACAAACAACTCAACAAGTACGAATTACTCAAAGACTTTGCTAATTTAAAGTCTATAAACTTAGTTACAAGCCTCTATGATCTTATACGGAGGTTTACTTTTGGTTTGATTAACCCAAACTTTTTAAACCCATTAATTCCAGAGTAATGTTTTTTTAGACATTAATATCCTTCTTGAGAAAGAAGGAGTAAAAAATTCTATCTTTACAATTGAAAATATAGATGTTGGAGGAAAAATAATATGGCTTTATATAAACTCGAAGACTTTGCTGGTAACTATGGCGATGCAGATTTTGATAGCCATGAAATTAGGGATTTTGATGTCTATTCAGACATAGATGACGATAAAGTTGGGACTGTCAAACACATCTTGGTGGATGATTCGGGTCATTTCCGCTATTTAGTTGTTGACACAGGTTTTTGGTTCTTTGGTAGACAAGTATTGTTACCAATTGGGCGTTCCCAAATCAGCTATAGCAATAGACGTGTGTATGCTATTGGACTGACGAAGGAGCAAGTAAAAAATTTACCAGATTTTAATGATTTGGAACATGTTGATTACGATTATGAGGAACAGGTGCGTGGAGTTTATCGTACTCCAGTAAGACAAGCACCTTTAAATACATCAACACCTGTAGAGACATCGACACCTCTAGATGCTCCACCAGTCTCTAGAGATCGCAATACATATACGTATGAAGATGAACCAAATCTTTACGATATGAATCAGCAGAATCATCAAAACCTGAAACTATACGAAGAACGTTTAGTTGCCAATAAATCTCGTGTTAAGGCAGGAGAAGTATCTATTGGCAAACATGTTGAAAATCAGACAGCAAGAGTTTCTGTACCAGTTGAAAAAGAACGCGTAATCATTGAACGCACTACTCCAAATGAAGGTGGTAGAACTGTATCGTCTGCTGAAGCTGACTTCCGTAAAGGAGAAGTTACTCGTATGGACATTTATGAAGAAACCCCTGATATTCAGAAGGAAGCCGTTTTGCGTGAGGAAGTGAAAATTAAGAAAGTAGTTGAACAGGATACAGTTGAAGCTGAAGATACTGTTCGTCGTGAGGAATTAGACGTTAATACGAATGATGAGCGGTTGCATGAGAGAAGAAGCTAAACCCGGATTTCTCACCACACCTCTCAAAGCCTGCGCTTGTGCAGGGGAGCAAGGGAGCAGGGGAGCAGGGGAGCAGGGGAGAAATTGCAGTAAGTTTTTCCCCTCTGCCCCTCTGCCCCTCTGCTCCTCCGCCCCTCTGCCCCTCCGCCCCTCCGCCCCATCAAACGCCTGAAGCTTGTGAGAAATCCAGGCTATGGTGGGGCGTAGCCCATCGCCCTCCAACTATTAGGAAATGGCAAAATATTAAAATAAATCAATCCTTCAAGAATACCCGCAGCACCAGGGTAGTGAGCTAGAAAGTTCCAAGGGTAAAGTGTTTTGTAATACCACCACAGAAGTTCCGTTTGGGCATTACCAACGATAATCCCAGCTGATGGCTGTTGAAATAAGCTGATGTCATTTCCAGAACCTCCACAGATAACGGTTGCATCTGATTGCGCTTGCAGCAATTCTTGCAGATATGCAGTTGCTTTACCCTTATTACTGTTCTTGGGTATGATATCAACGTCCCGCCCATTGCTGAAAATTACCTCCACTTGCAATCCAGTAAAAGTTAACAAATCCTGCAAATCATGGATAACCTCAAGTGGCGCATCCATATCTAGGCAAAAGCTTAATTTATAGGGAGTTTGTTCGCTGTCGGGTTGAGGTATCAGTGCTGGAAAGTAACTAGCAATTGTCCAAACTGCATCCTAATTCCAATCTCTTGAAATTTGATTTGCCCAATCTTTTTCTAAAAGCACACCCTGTTGATAAATTTCAGTGCCTACACTAGCGATTAAATAATCGGGTTTCAAAAGTCGTGCTTTTGTTATCAACCGACGACTAGAAGCATAAGAGCGACCAGTAACATAGACTAAGTAAATCTGATTGCGTATAGCTTCTAGCCTTTGGTTTAAAGCAGCAATAGCTCGATTGTTACCAACCAAGGTATTATCTAATTCAATCACCAAAAGCAGTTTCATATTTGCTTGTTTCTACTAAAATAGTACAGTATTGATAAATCTCTTTCCCTCTGCTCTTGTTCGGCTTCGCTCGGCATAAGTCATGGCAAGCCTGCTCTCAGCAACAACTGCGCTCTTGACGATCAGTCTTTAACCGGCAACGATATCATTTAACTGGTTGCCCATTGCACAATGCCATTAGAAAAAGAGTCAATTAATTTTTCTAGAGCTTTAATTTCATTGGATTTCAAAACTTCCGACTTCAATAAATTTTGGATTTGTCTTTCCAAATCTGGAGTTAACTTTCTAGTTTGAATAATTTCTTGAACAAATGTATCAAGTGTCAAAGATTGATAGAGTTCGTGAACTTGGGTGGCAACTCCCTGAGTGCTAAAACGAGACTGAACCCAATTTTGTGCAGCATTGCCATAGCTTTGTTTTAGAGTTGGGTTTTGTAATAGACTATGAATAGCGATCGCCAATGCTTTAGAATCACGAGGAGGAACTAAAAATCCGGTTTCACCATGCACCACCGTATGCTGCAATCCTCCCACATTACTAGCAATTACGGGTGTTCCGGCTGCCATTGCTTCAATCGCCACTAAACCAAAAGGTTCGTAGTAACTCGGTACAACGCAGATATCCCCTGCGGCATAATAAGCAGGTAACAGCGCTTGAGAAATTCGTCCAGTGAAAACTGTAACGGCTTCCAATCCCAGGTCGTTCACCAAAGTTTCAATGCGTTGTTGTTCTTTAAAGTCTGCTCCGTCTTCACGACTACCACCAACTAAATAGAGATGAAATGCTGAAGGCAACAAATTGGCGCAAGCTCTGACTAGGGTTTCAACTCCCTTGCGGGGGTCAAAACGTCCTACATACAAGATTATCTGAGAATCTGGAGCAATTCCCAACTGTTGGCGAGCAACTTCTTTACTGACAGAACCAAAGTGTTCAGTATTAATTCCACAGGGAATGACTTTAATACGACCATGTTGCGAAATTAACTGACGTAAATCTTCCGCTTCTTGAGGGCTAGTGGATATGACATAATCTGCTTGTTCTAAAACTGCCCTCTCTACACAATTACGAATTGCAGCAATCTGCGGCGGATTTTCCACATTGCGGTATTTGACTGCACCTATAGAGTGATAGGTATGAACTTGGGGTAGTCCTAATCGAGATTTAAGTTCTAATCCTACCCAACCAGAAAGCCAATAGTTAGTGTGAATCAAGGCATAGTTGCGCCCTGTTCGTTCTTGAAAATCCAGCCAAGCTTCTACAAATTCGGGTAGGTATTCAAATAAATTATTTCTAGAAATGAATTCTGCTGGCCCAGCATTTAGACGAATAGTGCGACACCCTGGTGCTAATTCCACAATTTCTTCTTGATTGGGGTATTCGCGTCGGGTAAACATATCAACCTGACAGCCGCGTTTTGCTAATGCTAACCCCAATTCTCGCACGTAGACATTTTGACCACCTGCCCCTTCTTTACCAATTTCAGCTGTCGGGTCGCCATGAACTGAAATTAGCGCATAAATGGGTTGAGAATTTGGCGCTTCTGGAGCAGAATTTTCTAAAGATTTAACTAAATTTAAACTAGGAAGAGTATTCATAATCAAAATTAACTATGGTATCTGGTACAAAAATTCACAGCTAGGTAACTTGGAGAAAAAATTATTTATTAAGTTACTTATCATCAAGAGAAACATGTAAAAACCTTCTAGGAAACATAACCGAATGGCTTCTACTTAATTCTTTATTATTTTGAGGGCATTCTGGAAGAGAATCAATTAATAACCGTATTGCTTCATGAATTGATATTTTATGATATCCTGCATAAGCTCTAAGCTTGCGATACTCTTTATTGGTAATAACAATATTGGAAATATTTATTGAAAAATGGGGCATAAAAATTTCCTTAAAACTGAAATAAACTTACCAAAATGCTTTCGTTCCAAGATGTTACATTTTAGAAGTTGAAATATCGGTGAGAAATCGGTGAGAAATCGGTTATTAATAAAAAAATGCTATCTAAATCAATTTCTATTTAATTTAAAAATATCAAATATCTAAGCTAAAACACATCTAATTTGCAGATGGAAATTTTCTCAATATCTTGTGGGGTGGGCAACATTAGCGCCCTGATTATGCAACTTGAATGCTGATTAGCTTATGGTTGCGGTGTCGGAACGACCGTTGGAGGGTTAGTGGATCTTGGTATGACTAACAAATAAAAATATACAGAGCAACTAAATTTATTTATGGTTACTGAGCTTGTTGAAGTATGAGCCTGAAACTGATGAGCAAATTGTTAGCTCTGGATGGACAACCGCGATCGCTATCTATATCCTCAAGGCGATCGCTATTACTGTGAGTCATGATTTTTAGGCGATCGCTCTTTTGCTTTTAATATATCGTATATTAGGTATTGGAGCCTAGATCAAATGTCTAGACTTTTAAACTTCATGTAATTACTACAAGAATTTAACCGTGATTACAAATGCTAGTAGCCTTACCCTTGGCGCTCTCCGTCAAACTTTTGGCTTGAGACTCGACTCTAGCGATCGCTTTTTTGATGAATGGTTAAATAATGCGCCCACTCTAACCGAAGCGGAACTACAAGGACTAGATCGCCTCACTCGAAACTATACCTATCTCAGTCAAGAAGAACCACCTCTCGAAGAAATTGTTAAGCTTGTAGTTATATCACCATTGCTAGATTTAGCAGGTTTCTATCAGTTTCCTTTTTTGGTAAAAGCAGAAGTAAGTACCAATATCGAAGTTGCAGACGAAGCTAATGCTATTGCAGTTCAAGGCAGGATTGATATTTTGGTGATTCAAGATAGTTTTTGGATTTTGGTAATCGAGTCAAAGCCTGCAAGACTAGACGTTACGGCAGGAATTCCCCAAGCACTTACTTCTTTGTTGAGCGCTCCCAACTTACAGTCAAGTTGTTATGGAATGGTTACAAACGGAAGAGAAGTATTGTTTTTGAAATGCGATCGC
This sequence comes from Nostoc sp. CALU 1950, assembly GCF_051172895.1. Taxonomy (NCBI): domain Bacteria; kingdom Bacillati; phylum Cyanobacteriota; class Cyanophyceae; order Nostocales; family Nostocaceae; genus Nostoc; species Nostoc sp. CALU 1950. The sequence continues at coordinate 12,731 of NZ_JBDNJQ010000073.1, forward strand.
CACCAAAATGTCCCTCAATATACTAGATCCAATACTTATCGGTTACTTGAAAATACATCAGAACGTATCCAAGTTTTGCAGGGACTTAAACAAATTGGGGCTTATATTGGCGATTTGAGGAGTTAGGCGATCGCTATTACTATGAGACGTGATTTTTAGGCGATCGCTTATCAATTATTTGTCTTTGTGTCGGCACACATTCTGAAAAGAATTGCCAACAACTTATCGGAACTCATCAACAAAGCTTACCATTTTTGCTTGCCTAATCTCGACTAGAAACAGACAAACTTAACGGACTTATCGGTTAGGCATGACGACAATGGCGCAGTCGGTTTGATCGATTTGTTCAACAGCATTTTTTGCATTTATAAATTATCTGTTCTAAACATATAATTGGTAGTCAGAACTTATTTTTTATGCAAATTGGAATGAAAGAAACCCACAATTGATTCTAAAAATAATTTTTCTCTTGCTTCAATGTCGGTCTTTACCCAATCATCACTTGGGTATTTTGAAAGATCATTAACATTAGCAATGGATGAGTCCTTATATTTATTTTTCTTTTGCCCGAAATAACCATTACCAGCTTGGATGTTTAATTTTTTTCCTATAGCCACTTTGTTTCCATATCGCTCCAAATAGACTTTTGCATCTTCGTGATTCCAGCCATTGTAGTTAGTTGCTTGCCAAACACGAGGGAAAATATGTTCAATCTCAAAATTGGAATCAATCTTGTCGCTTTGATTAGGATTTAGATAAGCGTGAAGCAAAATCATGGCGCGAGCAATTTTATAATTAACCGTTTGAGCCAAAGTGGTCGAAAATTCTGAAGAAATTGAAGCGGTTATTGTTAGCGGCTTTCCTTCAAAAATATCAATGCAAAATTGGTAGCATGAGTCCTTTATTGCATTTACGGTTGGCTTCTGAACAAACTCGGAAAACAGAAATGAAACCAAAGTTCCGAGATATTCCGAAAATTTTGTATGAAATGAATCCGAATCTTTATTTTTGAAAAAATATGCGCTCGTAACATATTTCCAGTATTCGTTTGGGTAATGGTTAAGGCAATGAAGATATTTAAACGACTGGCGAGAAATAAACTCTCGCCCCTGAAATTTCGATTCGCCTTCTCTCACAGTTAGCCAAAATTCTGCAAGCTCTTGCAATTCTTTCATTAAATCAGTTTGCTTTAATTTTTTGAATTTATTGTCAACGCCAGCATAAAATTTTCTTAGACCGATTTCCTTTGTCCTATCACCGTTTCTGCCGCGAATAACGTGTGAATAATTTCGGAAGAGAGCATCCAGGCTCATCCCTGCGTCATCGACTGTTTCAGTAAGCTCTCTCCATAAAGAAGTGAATTCTGATTTTTCCTGGGCAGTAGTCTTAGTACGATAAAGTTGAGCTTTAAAAATGTCGGAATCCGAAAGCGGCATTCCTCGGTCGTTTAGGGTTGAAAATATGGTCAATGCGGTGTCTAGTTTTTCGCAATCAATTGGAAGTATAATGCAATTCTTTAAAATGGAAACACAAAATGCCTGCCAATGAATTGGATTATTCATTGCGTATTCTTCACACATTGAAAAAAAATAATGATAATTCTTTGAATAAAGGTCGGTAGCGTTTGGCTTTGATTTTCCTGACCGAAGAATCGCATGAAATACTTCATTGTCAGATTCGGTTGCAACCCGTGATTCTATGTGGATTAAATTGGTGTCAGAGACTCTTCCTGAAATAGGATTAACGTCCCAAATACATGGCGCAATTTGATTCTTGAGTCCAGTAATATTGTCGTCTTCAATTGCACTGTTTTCCAATTTTGAATAGAATGCCCTAAGAAGAAGCAAGAGTGAGGTGATACGCTGTTGCCCATCGATAACTTCAATTTCAATCTTTCCAGATTCATCATTTTTACAAGTGACAACCGTGCCTAGATAATACTCCTCACTTCCCATTCTTTCTTCAAAGAAACCAGTAAGATCCTGCCATAGAATTTCGCATTTTTCTAAATCCCATTTATATGGTCGTTGATAATCAGGAATAATGAATTTTGTTCCCTGCATTTCAGAAAATAGGCTACTTATACTTTTTTTCGTGACGTTAAGTTCCGCCATATTTTACTCCTTAAAAAATTATTCCTTCTGAACCCTGATATGATATTATCCTATGTCTTTGTAACACAACCACATAAGATATCGACCAATCGCCTCAATTATCTAACTGCTAGAGGTTTTGCTGATAACTGTAATAACAAGGAAATAGGCGATCGCGTAACATAGAATTATAACTGACTTCAAAATGGCAAATTATATGCTAAAAGCAAATATACGCGACAACCAAGAGCTTTCTCAGCTAATCCAACAAGCCAACTCTAAGCGAGAAGCGATCGCCTTAGTCCAAGAAGGGCAACCAAAAGCAGTAGTTATCTCAGTTGCTCCCGACTTAATGAATTCTCGACATTTAAAAAGCTGGTTTACTAATTGCTTTTAGATAAAAATTAAAATTCCCCAAGTCAATAATTAAATTGATTTGGAGAATAATAGTGTTCTAGTGTAAAAGAAGAGGTTAATTTCAGTAATGTAATTGCAGTTTAACAATCATTTGTAAAGATAAGAGGTAAATATCGGGTAGAAATCGGGTATTTTCCTAAAGCTGCTTTAAGCGATAGCCTAGTCCATGAACTGTCTCAATAAAATCATCAGCAGCACCTACATCTTTAAGTTTATACCGTAAACTCTTAATGTGAGACTTAACAGTTTCTTCGCTCGGAGGATCATCAAGTGACCAGATGCGCTCAATAATTCCGGCTCGACTTAGCACCCGCCGACCACTAGAAACCATTAGTTCTAAAAGAGCAAATTCTTTAGGTGTTAGATGTAAAGGCTGGTCAGCATAAGTGACTTCATAAGTGCTGGAATTTAAACGCAAACTACCCCAACCAAAATCTGAAGAAGATGTTGCGGCACTATTGCGGCGCAACAGTGCGCGAACACGAGCCATTAACTCTGGCATTTCAAAAGGTTTGACCATATAATCATCTGCCCCAGCATCCAACCCGGTAATTTTGTCACCAAGGGTATCGCGTGCTGTTAACATGAGTATAGGTATTGCAATGTTACGCGATAAGGTATGCCTTGATGTAGGCGATCGCAAGCGTTGACAAAAACTCACACCATCCAGTTTGGGTAAGGTAACATCTAACACTACTAAATCATATTCCAATACTTTAATGCAATCCCATGCTTCCTCTCCATCTTGGGCTATATCTACCACATATTGGCGGTCAGTCAGGGCTTCCATCAGCATCTCTGCTAACTGGATATCATCTTCAACTACCAAAATCCGCATTGTCAAAATATTTGTGAATTCAAAAACTAGAATAAATTCCAATACCTAACTTTAATACTTTCAATTTGATTTCGGACGAGGAAAATTAGAAGGTGGCTGAAACTTTTCTACTGGTACATCCTTAAGTGCCTTCCGCATAAAATCACGCCAGATAGGAGCCACCATACCTCCGCCTGTTGCGTGGTTAGATAATTGTCGATTGTTGTCCCTCCCTACCCAGATGGCAGTCGTTAACTGCGGTACAGTACCAATAAACCAAATGTCCTTCTCTGAGGAGGTTGTACCCGTCTTTCCTGCAACTGGACGACCTATATCTGCACCTCTACCAGTTCCTTCTTTAACTACCGTTTGCATCACGTCTAAAGTTGCTGCTGATGCCCAAGGGTCAAGCACTAGCTGAGGTTTAGGAGTATTATCTATTAACACATTGCCATTACCATCAGTGACACGGGCAATAATCGTTGCAGGTGATTGCCAGCCGTAATTAGCAAAAGTCGCATAAGCACTAGCTATTTCTAGCGGTGTCACACCAATTGCACCTAGCGGTAAAGAACTCACAGGTAACATTGGACTCATAATTCCCAAAGTACGGCAAGTTTCAATAACTTTATTCATACCCACAGCTTTGCCAAGCTTAATTGCAGGAATATTACGAGACAGAGCCAGAGCAGTGCGAACTGGTATTGCTCCCATAAAGCTATTATCGTAGTTTCGGGGAGAATACCAACCATTACCGTCACGGTAACTAACTGGAGTATCTAGAATTGTTGTACGTGGTGTAAATTTACCACTAGCAAAAGCAGTATAGTAAACAAACGGTTTAAAAGAAGATCCTGGCTGACGGTGGGCTTGAGTTGCTCGGTTAAATTCGCTAGTTTTTGAATCTACACCACCCACTAGTGCTTTAACAAAATGTGTGCGAGGATCAATTGCCACTAAAGCCATTTGAATATTATTTAATCCCTGACGTTCAAGGGTTCGATGCCACTTCTTAATAGTTTTTTCTGCCATCATTTGGAAGCTAGTATCAACTGTAGTTTGTACATGCATTCCGCCTTTCAGCAATGTTTCACGCCCAAACTTTTTAATTAATTCCTGAGCTACTGTGTTGGTAACGTAGGGCAAAGCGCTACCTTGAAATGACCTAATTTCACCAAGTTTAATTTTTTGTTTGAGGGCATCATTATACTCTTGTTGGCTAATCCAATTCAGTTCTAACATTCGCCCCAATACTTCTTTTTGTTTTTGTTTTGCCAGCTTCATGCTGACAAATGGGCTAAAATCTTCTGGAGCTTGAATTAAACCTGCCATCATTGCTGATTCGCCCAAAGTCAAAGTTTGTGCTGACTTTTTAAAGTAAGTGCGTGCTGCTGTCTGAACACCATAGTTATTGTGACCCCAGTAAACTTGATTGAGGTACATTTCTAATATTTCATCTTTACTGAGAACTTGCTCTAACCGAATTGCTAATACCGCTTCTACTATTTTTCGGGTAAAAGCACGTTTTTGAGATAAGAAAATATTTTTTACCAACTGCATGGTGATTGTAGAACCACCCTCTCGCACTTCCCCAGATGCAAAATTGACTAATGCAGCACGTCCAATACCACCAGGATTAATACCATGATGCTCATAAAAACGACTATCTTCACTAGCTAATACAGCTCGTTTTAAATTTGGGGAGATTTGATCTAAAGGCACTACTTGGCGATTAGCTTCCCCGTGTATACGCGCTAAAAGCTTGCCTTTAATATCATAGATATAAGTTGTTTCTGAGGGTATAAAGTTTCGTAGTTGTCTAACATCTGGCAGATTACGGAAACTAATAGCTAAACCCACTAGTCCTCCAGCTAGCACAGAACTCGATAGCATAGTAATTGATAAGAGTGTGCCACCAGTTACCTGACCGACTTTTTTCAAAAATTCAAAACTAGGTAAAATCTGAATTTGTGATTGTTTATCTTCAAAAGTTTTAAATGATGACACGGCAATTTGATTTCCTCACTTATTAAATTCGGTTTTATCTATATAAATATAAAGAAGACAAATAAAATGAAAATTCTCCAAATAAACAGTGAAATTTATTTGGAGAAAATTTAGTGTGATGCATCATTGCATTGCATAAGGAGTTGATTTTAAATATTATTTTAACAAGTAGCTGTGGAGAGAAAGGGCAAAAATCGGGTAGAAATCGGTTAGTAAGAAAAATAATTTTGAATTAAGCTTAATATTGGAAAAATCTTTACTTTGATGTCAGGTCTTGGATAAGATATGGACTCTGAACCATTAATTGATTTTTTCTATGAAATGGTCGCTGGAAAGGAAATGGATTGCCTCTGGCTTTGGCTTGAGCTTATTATTAATGGGTACAGCTAGTCTTATTTCTTACCAAAATGCTACCCAGCTAATTGCAAGTAGCAATCAAGTGAAGGACACACATGAGGTAATGAAAAATGTTATTGATATCTTCGCTACACTAACCGATGCAGAAGCAGGACGCAGAGGTTATATTCTTTATAGAGAGCAATCAGAACTCAAACGTTACTATCAGGCAATGCAAAGCCTGGATGCCAAAGTTAAAAAATTGCAGCAACAACTTGCTGATGACTCTTATCAACAACAGCAAATAACAAAGCTAAAATTCCTCATTGCTCAAAGAGTTCAATTATCTAAACAGTCGATTAACCTCAAAGAAGTAGGTAAATCAAGCTTTGCTATTCAAGCACCTCTACTTACTCAAAGTAACCAAAACCGTAATCAAATCCGCGAAACGCTTACCCAAATGCAAGCTAGGGAAGAACAGTTACTACAAATCTCGGTCATACATTCCCAAGAGAATATCCGCAACCGAATGTTGATTGAATTCCTCGGTACTTTCTTGAGTTTTGCCATTTTATTAGGCGTTTATGCTTTGCTTTATCAACAATTAATGAAGCGCCAAGAAGCAGAAGCTATTCAACAGACTTTAGCTCAAGAAAAAGAACTTAGCGAATTGAAGTTACGCTTTTTTTCAATGGTATCTCATGAATTTCGTACACCATTGAGTATTATATTGGGATCGGCTCAACTATTGGCTCAAAGTAATCAGCAGTGGACGGAAGAGAAGAAACTTAAAAATCTGTATCGCATTCAATCTTCTGCTAGATCAATGAACCAGTTACTAACCGATATTTTAACTTTGACTAGGGCAGAAGCTGGGAAATTAGAATTTCATCCAGAACTGATAGATTTGGAAGCATTTTGCATTAATTTGATAGAAGACCTCCAATTTTCTAATCAACAACAGCATACTATTAAATTTATCAGCCAAGGGAACTGTACTCATGCCAAATTAGACGAAAATATACTTTATTCCGTTCTGAGTAACTTACTCTCAAATGCAATTAAATATTCACCTCCAGAGGGAAGTATTTTCTTAATTCTTAGTTGTGAATCATCCGCAATATTTTTCCAAGTTAAAGATAATGGGATAGGAATTCCTGGCGAATTTAAAGAGCATTTATTTGAGCCTTTTCATCGTGCTAATAATGTAGGCAAGATTGTTGGCAGTGGACTAGGACTTGCTGTGGTGAAAAAGTGTTTAGAAATACATCATGGAGAAATTTATGTAGATAGCGAAGTAGGAGGCGGAACAAGTTTTACGATAAAATTTCCCCAACAAGAAACAGTAATAGTCAAGAGTAAAATAAGCAGTCATGATTAAACTTAAACCTTCTTGGTGATAAGGTTTTCATCCTTACTATTTAACAAATTAATTTCGAGAGGAAGATGTCACAAATATATCTGTTAATACAAAATATTATTATAAATAACTCACGATAATTGAGAATAAACAATGCCACATATATTACTTGTAGATGATGAAGCGGCTCTTTGCGACAGTCTCACCTATACACTACAAAAAGAAGGTTACACGGTGACTACAGCCGCCGATGGACATAGTGCAATTAAACAGTTTCACAAGCAAGTACCAGATATAATTTTGCTTGATTTGATGTTACCAGTAGTTGACGGCATGGAAGTTTGCTGGCGGATTCGGGCATTTTCCAATGTACCTATCGTTATGCTGACAGCTAAAGATGAGGATATTGATAAAATTTGGGGTTTAGAAGCAGGTGCAGATGATTATATTACTAAACCTTTCAACACCCGCGAACTACTAGCACGCATCAAAGCAGTGTTACGCCGTCGTTCCGGGGAGCAGCCTTCATGAGAGGCTGGATACCTGGGATTAAATTAAATACAATTTATGCCAAGTTGTTAGGCACATACCTGATGCTAACAGCTTTTGGAACGTCACTGATGGCAGGTTATATCCTTTGGTCGTTCCATGATTATTTTATGCGATCGCGGCAAGTAGATTTGGATAACTGGACGAGTGCATTAAGCGAAAGTGTTGCAGATGCACTAGAAGAAAAAGATATTAAACAGGTAAAGGTGCTAGTGCAACGGTATGGCGCACCACAAACTGTAACGCTACGTGTTTTTAGTCAACAAGGCAGTTTATTAGCCACTTCTGACCCAAAGTTAGACAGCCAAGTTAAGGATTGGTTTCAGGTTCCGGGAATACGGGAAGCTCTACAAAACCGTGTGAAGCAAGGAATTGCCAAAGGCGTTTTATCAAACAGCGATCGCCTCTACATTACCAGACCTATTGAGCGTAACGGTCAATTGTTGGGCATAATCCGAATGTCTATGACTTTGGAGCAGCTTCAGCGACAGTTTGCTACGGTAATTTGGAGTATTTTGGGAACGCTAGCAATAACGATTCTACTGTGTGCATTAATTAGCAGTCGGTTTGCTCGCAGTCTCTCAAAGCCAATTGAGATTATGCAGAACTTTGCTATTCGCTTGGGTGGCGGTCATTTTGGTGATAAGCTAGCGATCCATGAGAACAATGAGTTAGATCAATTGGCAGCAGAACTCAACCGGATGAGTGAGCGGTTAGCTTCCTTAGACAAAGAGCGACGGGTGTTTTTAGCCAATGTCTCCCATGAATTACGTACCCCTATCAGTAACGTTCAGGTGACAGTAGACGCACTCAAAGCAGGAGCATCTGAAGAACCAGAATTACGCGATCGCTTTTTTCAAACTATCGAAAGCGAAATTAAGCGTTTATCACGATTGATTCATGACTTGCTGGATTTAGGACGTTTGGAAGCAGGAGTTGCTGAACTAGAAAAGCAAGCCATCTCACTGGATGGATTGATTAGCCGTGCTGTTAATGCACTAGAACCGCGAATGCGAACTCTAGGAATTTCTACACAGGTGAACGTAGGAAACCTAATTATCCAGGGCGATCCAGAGCGGCTATTACAAGCTATCCTCAATTTGTTGGATAATGCGATTAAGCACTCACCAGCAAACTCTCAAATATTGATTTCTGGATACAGCCAAGGCAAACAAGCTATTATTCAAATTCAAGACCAGGGAAAAGGTATAAAAGAGGGTGATATACCCCGAATTTTTGAACAATTTTATACAACAGACCCCGCACGCAAAGGTAGTGGTAATGGTCTGGGGTTAGCAATTTCTAAGCGGATTATTGAAGCCCATCAAGGCAGTATTATCGCCAGCAGCACACCAAATCAAGGGGCAACTTTTACTATATACTTGCCGAGAATTCGTAATTCGTAATTCGTAATTCGTCATTTGTCATTTGTCATTTGTCATTCGTAATACTCTATGGGTAGGGTTGCGCCTATGTAATTAAGTTTTGACCATGATAACTGTACAATTACTCTTGCGAGAAATATTCTCGGCAATATTTCCTTGAATCGCTTGTTGCAGTAGACTTTCACGGCTAGCTCCCAGGACAATTACATCACTATTGTCTTGTTGGGCACACTTCAGAACAGCCTCAGAAACAGAATTGGCACGAACTGGAGTAGCCATTACTTTACCGCTAACTCGGCGTTGCAGAAAGCGAACAGATTTATCTAATAATGTTGTGTCAGGAATCGAGTTAGTCGGCTGGAAAACCTGACATAGCTTGATTTGGGGTGATGTACTTAAAGAAGCAAGAGCGGGTAATAACTTAATTGCTTGGCTGGAGTTAGGGCCGCCTGCCATTGGCAACAACCAACGGTCAAAGGATCTTTTATCATCTAATTTAGCCAAGATAACATCACAACCTGCCTGTCGAATTATGGTATCCACCACTCGGCTAAAAACTCTACCAGGAGTTGATGTAGTACCTTTCCATCCCATCAGCACCAAGTCAATATGTCGTTCTTTGACAGTCTCCAAAATTGCCCCAGCAACATTATGGGCAACTCGGATCTGGGTGTGAACGGGAATCCGCGAATTCTCTCCTAAAAGTATTGCCCGTTGCAAAAGTTGAAGACTTTTGCTGATTTGCACTGGTGTTTCCGATGGGATGCGGCTAGACGAAACGATAATCACTTGTAGGCATTCTATTTCGTAATTGCGATCTTTGGCGATCGCAACTGCCATCTCCAATAAAGTCTCGGCTGTCTGAGGATGTGAAAGTGGTACTAATAATCGTCCTTTGCCTGTAGCTGGAGCGCGAGTTTGGTAAACCACATAAGAAGGTGCTGATTTACGTTCTATTTGTTCGCTATTACCACTCAGTTGCTCTGCTTCCACACGGATAATATCACTACGAGTAATAATTCCTATAAGCTTGCGATTTTCTGTAACAGGTAAGCAGCTGAGATGATAACGATTGAGTATATGCAGTACATGAGCTAGTGTAGCTGTGGGGCTTACTGTCACTGGCTCTGGTGTCATAATCTCGCTAATAGTTGTATCTCCAATTAACTGTTGCGAAGCAATATTAACTAAATCTTTCTGAGTGACAATACCAACAACTTTACCATTCTCTAAAACCGGGAAGTTGCGATGGTGAGAGTGAGAAAATGCCTGTACTGCTTCATCAGTACTCATTTGGCTAGAGAGAGTTTCCACACGCCGTTGCATCACATCTACGGCACTCAGTTGCGCCAGAAGTCCCTCTGTGCTTGGCTCTTTGGTGATGTGAATCCCTTTCCACTCTAGTAGAAGATCGTAGAGCGATCGATGGTCAATTTTTTCTGCTACCAAATAGGCAACCACAGACGCAATCATTAACGGTAGCACCAGATTGAAATCTGTTGTCATCTCAAATACAATGACAACTGCTGTAATTGGTACTTTGGAGACAGCGCTAAAAAAAGCAGCCATGCCGACATGAGCATAGACTGTTGCAGCACTCATTCCTAGTAAACTGTATTCGACAGCACCAACTAAGTAACCAAGTGCAGCTCCCAAGACCAATGTGGGAACTAGTAAACCTCCTGGCGCTCCAGAGCCGTAGGTAAAAATAATTAGGATAAACTGAACTAAAAGAGCGATCGCGGCAAATGACCAATTAGCACTACCCGCAAGCAAAATTTCTCTCAGCCCAGCATGATCCCGAAAGGTAGCAGGTAAAAAGGCGATCGCCAAACCACTCACTAACCCAGCAATTCCAATTCGCCAGGGTAAACTCACATGTAGCAGGCGGCGGTTAATTGCTAGACTCTCAAGGATACCTTTATTAAATAGAATGCCTAGAAGTCCCGCCAACACTCCTAAAATTAAGTAGAAAGGGATTTCCTGAGCGAAGAAAGTTGTATCGGGAAGACCTAAATTTAGATGATTCAGATCCAGGTTGTGACTACCATACAGCCGGGAGATGACTGAAGCGATGAAAGAAGCCAAAATTGCAGTACCAAGAGTGATACCTGACACATCTTGGAGTAATTCTTCCACTACAAATAGTACACCTGCGATCGGTGCATTAAAAGCCGCAGCTAAACCAGCCCCGGCTCCGGCGGCGATCAGTTGACGACGATGCTCTGGTGAAGTCGGTGCCCAATTACTCAGTTGATTTGCCAAAGCTGCCCCAATTTGGACAGTTGGTCCTTCACGTCCCAAAGGCATTCCCGAACCCAACACTAACGTAGCGCTGATCAACTTCACCAAAGCAATCCGCAGATTTAACGGCATTGGTATGCGAGCCAATACCGCTTTGACTTCAGACATCCCACTACCTGATGCTTCCGGTGCGAAGCGCTCTACTAGCCAACCAGCTAAGATTCCTCCTATCAGTCCAATAGCTGGTAGTACTAAGTAGGCAGGCCAATGGTAAGAAATACGTACTCGCAATGCACCAGCCCAATCCACTGCCTGTCCTAACAGAACTGCCGCTAACCCAGAAACTAGACCAATCAGGCAAGCTTCCACGAAAGCCAAGCGCCTGGGTTGAACCAACTGACGGGAAAGCCTCAACCAGAGAATTTTACCCCTGGCTAACCTATTTTTAGCAATCACTTGTCATCAATGAAGGTATATAAATGTCTGAAAAGTCTTACCGTTCACCCTATTCATAGCTTTTCCTAAAAAAATGAAATCAGAATGAAATTTTTCTATGCCTAAAGATAGGTATGTACAGTAATGATACGTGTCCACCCACTCCAGGGATTGGCATGACGTTCCCAAGTGGTTTCGCTCATATTAAAGATTGCTGCTACCTTTCTTTCAAAAGTCATTGCAATATCTCCTCAAGGCTGTTGATTGTTAAAAACGCAACTTCAGTAGACTGAAAATTTTTGCGATCGCCTACGTGGGCGCTCCGCACCATCGCTTTTAATCACCCTCAAAAAAAAGAAAATGGCTCGTTTAAAATTAGCAACGGTTTGGCTAGGCGGCTGTTCTGGTTGTCACATGTCTTTTCTCGATTTGGATGAATGGCTGATTGATTTAGCAGGACAGGTAGATTTAGTTTATAGTCCCTTCGCTGACACCAAAGAATATCCTCAAGGGGTGGATGTGGTGTTAGTTGAGGGTGCAGTAGCCAATGAGGATCACTTGGAAACTATTCAGACAGTAAGAGAGCGATCGCACATCCTTGTCTCTTTTGGCGATTGTGCTGTCACTGGTAATGTTACTGCTTTACGCTTTAGGTAGTGCCGAACCTGTTCTTCAGCGTTGTTACATAGAAGCCGCAGATATTCACGCCACAATTCCCCATGAGCCTGGTATTGTACCAACCTTACTAGATCGGGTGATACCAGTCCATACAGTAGTCCCAGTTGATATTTATTTGCCAGGTTGTCCACCTGATGCAACTCGGATTAAAGCAGTGTTAGAGCCACTTTTAAGGGGAGAAAAACCACAACTAGAAGGACGTGAATTTATCAAGTTTGGTTAACTTCACAAGTTACTCAAATTCTTTATCTAAGTTGAAGGTGAGGAAATTACAAAACAATTTTATAAACAATTATGGCAGTTAATTATCGGGAAAGAATTATTGCTCTGTGGACAGTATTTCTACTAGGAACATTGTTTCATACGCAACTGGGTTTAATGCCACTTTTTCACGGTTTATCTGTTTTTGAATCTCAAAAAGCTACAAATATCAATGATATTTCTGTAATTATGTGGTTGATGTTGGGCTTTTTTGTGCTACCAATGTTGGCAATTATTACCACTACTTTTACTGATTCAAAGCGTTATCGAATCATTCATTTTGGCCTAACTGTTTTTTACAGCATCATGAACTTACTACACGTGATTTTAGATTTATTTGTCCAGCCAGTTCTCTGGTATCAGATAGCCTTGATGGTCTTGTTATTCTTTGTGGGTTTATTATTAAATATTACTGCTTTTAAATGGATGCGGTTGCAAAATATGGCTAATAAATCACAACAACAGCTAGAAAGATCACATTTTTAGCTTTTATCGAAACAGAATTCAGGAGTCAGAAGTTATTCTGTACAACTGATTGATTCTAATTTCTGATTTCTTCTTCAATAAACCCGTATACCATTAGCTTTATTAGAAATTTGGAGGGCATTATGTTGAAAGCATCTGACATTATGACTAAAGATGTTGCCACTATTCGTAGTTCCGCAACAGTGGCGGAAGCAGTCAAACTCTTAAGAACAAGGGACTGGAAAGCGCTGGTTGTAGATCGTCGCCATGAACAAGACGCCTACGGCATGATTACTGAAAAGGATATTGTCTATAAAGTGATTGCTTATGGCAAAGATCCTTGTAGCGTGCGTGTTCATGAAGTGATGACCAAGCCTTGTATCGTGGTCAATCCTGACCTTGGCTTAGAATACATAGCGCGATTATTTGCTGACCATAATTTGCAAAGAGCGCCTGTTATTCAGGGCGAACTACTGGGTATCATTTCCCTCGTTGACATTCTAGCTAATAGTAACTTTCTTCAGCAACCCCACACTATTTTACTAGAACAACAACTTCAGGAAGAAATTAAAAAAGCTCGTGACATTTGCGATCAGAAAGGCATCCATTCAGAAGAATGTGCTGTTGCTTGGGATGCCATTGAGGAATTACAAGCCGACATAGCACATCAACGAGCAGAAAAAGTCGTGAAAACAGCCCTTGAAGAATATTGCGATGAATATCCAGAAGCTAAAGGAATCTATGACACTTCGTGTAGCGGTTGACCGAATTTTAGATTTGAAATTTTGGGTTTTGGATTGAAGATTGAAAATCCAAAATTTAAGAATGGTACAAGTCCATGAATGAATTAACGGGGTTAATCTAAAATCTAAAATCCCAAATTGAGATAGTTATGAAAAAAGTCATCATCGACCCGGTTACACGAATTGAAGGACATGCCAAAATCAGTATTTATCTGGACGATACAGGACAAGTGAGCGATGCTCGTTTTCATGTCACAGAATTTCGTGGTTTTGAAAAGTTTTGCGAGGGTCGTCCACTCTGGGAAATGCCAGGAATTACGGCGCGAATTTGTGGGATTTGTCCGGTGAGTCATTTGTTAGCATCAGCAAAGGCAGGCGATCGCATCCTTGCTGTTACAATTCCCAAAGTTGCGGAAAAACTGCGCCGTTTGATGAATTTGGGACAAATTATCCAATCCCACGCCCTGAGTTTCTTCCACCTCAGCGCCCCAGATTTATTATTAGGAATGGATAGCGACCCCCAAAAACGCAATGTATTTGGCTTAATTGCAGCGGAACCAGAACTAGCGCGTGGTGGAATCCGCTTACGTCAATTTGGACAAGAAATTATTGAACAATTAGGTGGGCGAAAAATACATCCATCATGGGCGGTTCCTGGTTGTGTCCGTGAACCCTTATCCCCAGAAGGACGCACCCATATTCAGAACCGCATTCCAGAAGTACGCAGCACAATATTAGATGCACTGGGTAGATTTAAAGGCTTACTCAATGATTATCAAAAAGAAGTGCAAACCTTTGGGAATTTTCCTAGCTTATTTATGGATTTAGTTACTCCTGATGGTTTGTGGGAGAACTACGACGGACATATTCGTTTTGTAGATAGGGCTGGAAATATTATTACTGATAAACTCGATCCAACTGATTATCAAGAATTTATCTCATGCAGCCGGACAAATGCCTTTGCATATTCAATTAGTTGGGAAAGAGGGGAATATTGTAAATGAAGTTTGGCGAGATTAATCTATTCTGAATTCTGAATTCTGGATTTTTGCTTGAAAACAATACAGCTACAAAAGTTCTCTCGTAACATTCAACATTTCTTCTTCTGTGATTTCCATTTCAAAATGCAAATCTACCGGGCACGATAATGCCTAATGGTAGGATAACAGAAGCATGAAAGCGTGAATACAAAACTCCTCATTTCTCCTCAAGAACTCACGTCAATGTCAGCAGAAAAGTCGTCACAGGCTGTCATTATCGATACGCGAAGCCTCGAAGATTATGCTATTTCTCATATTCCTCAATCCCTAAATATTAGAGATTTTTTCACCTATCTTTTAGAGAATTCCTCCCCAGCAGGATTAAAGGAATTACAAGAGTATTTTGCAGAAATTATGAGCAAGCTGGGAATATCGGGTGCAGAACGGTTAATTGTGTACGAAGATGCCTTAAATAGAGGTTATGGTCAATCTTGCCGAGCAGCTTTCTTACTGAAGTATTTGGGTTGCACTCAGGTATCTATTTTACACGGAGGATATAGAGCATGGCTGACAGAGGGATTACCTACTACCGATGAAGTACCATTACGTGAAAGCAGCATATTTAGATTGCATCCCAACACTGATATGATAGTGACTACCGCAGAGATGTTGCAAGCAATTGACAATCCAGCAATTATTAAATTAGACGTGCGCGATCGCAACGAATGGCTTGGGTTGAGTTCTTCTCCCTACCATCCTGATTTTTGTCCCCGCAAAGGCAGAATCCCTAACGCTGTATGGTTAGAATGGCATCATCTGATGAATTCTGAATCGGAAATCCCTACATTCCGATCGCCAGATGAAATCCGAGAAATTTGTAACTCAGTAGGTATTACTTCAGAGTCCATTGTGTATATTTACTGCTTTAAAGGTTCAAGGGCTGCTAATACATTAATAGCCCTTGAAGAGGCAGGAATTTCTGCCAGAAATTATTTTGGCTCTTGGAATGAATGGTCGCGTGACTTATCACTACCCATTGATAGTAGAGTAATCTAATGAAAAGCCTGCCCATCATATTGACTAATGTCAGAATTACAGGCAGGTTTAAAACCACTATAAAAATGGATGGATGCAATCTTTAACTAACTGGAATGGGTTGACCAATAGACAAAACTAAAGGGAAATTATGGACATTAGGAGCGTGCATTGCATTTATACCCAGATTGGCACGGTTCAGCATATCAGCGTTGGTTCTAATTACTTCACCCCGACTATCTAAGATGGAATGATTAAAGTTCAACCCATTGATATTAAACGCCATCGAACATACACCCATCGCTGCGAACCAAATACCTATCGTTGGGAATGCTGCTAATAATAAATGGAAAGCACGATGATTTTTACTAGCAAAGATAGGAATCAATAACCGTTTTTATTGATTGTAATAAATTTATAGGAATCCGCTTTGATTTCTGAACTGATTTGCGTAGGCAGGCAATAGGCAACAGGCAACAGGCAACAGGAAAGAAGGCTTCTTAGTTGTACTGAGTTTTTTCAGAAATCAAATATGAGTCCTATATCAGGATTTTTAGTAATAAATATTCTGCACGTCCCAATTCTCGCTTGAGGTTTGTTTCGTAGAATTCTGGTAATATTATCATTAAATAGAGCTTGTTGCGAATGAATGCTCTTTTTCTTTTACCACAAATTGCTACACTCTTTGTAATATAAGCATTTTAGACCATTTTGTCCCCCCGCAAGCGTTTGGAGAGAGGTCAAAATTGTACTTCACGCTTGTCGAGAACCGCTATAACGCACCTAAAGCTTGGAATAGTGCCGTACTTTCTGCGCTAAAACACCCTACGTGTATTTCTAAAATCAAATACTATATAGTAAAATTTATAGCTGATAAAAATATCCAATTACAGATAAATTAATATTCATCTTCTATTGGTAAGTATTTGGCAATTTGGCACATTGTAATTAGAGTATTTTGATATATTGCAGAAATTACCAAGATGTTTTTACTTATTATACATAGGACGGGCTAAAGCCCGTCTTTTTTATTGCTGATTATTTGGCATTTTGACATTACATTCAAATCAAAATATGATATATTTGCTAAAATGCAAATAATTAAAACATTAAAAGTAAACTCAACCAACATTTTTTGTTAAGATTATTTGCTAGCCTTACAATCTATTGAGTTTTATTTGTGCTATTTTTCCACAGTTCAAGGTGTATTTCCACTTTCAAGCTATTTAGACGGGATAAATCATCCCGTCTTTTATTTTGCTTGCTAGTTGGAAAAATCGCTTTAATGTAAGTTCTGGATATAAAAATACTTCTAGTTTTTTTGCTAACTTTAACATCTAAATTAATCTGCTATAGCCTCTAACCTATGGCAGATTAATTTTATATTTTAGGTATTCAAGAATACTGGGGTAATGTCTTATCAGGTTTCAGGATATTTGCACACATCCTATAGGAAGATGCCCTATGAATAGAATAATGAGTAAATTAATTCGGGATGTTGTTATGCACTGGATTTATATATAGGTTTGGCTAACCGCCAAACCTTTTTTATATCTATTGAAAATTAGGTATGGGTCATAGAGAATTGAATATGGGGTGTTGAAAAATAAATTTTCATTGTTTATTGCGGTCAATTGTGTATAATCATCCGTCAATACTTACAGCGAATTTAAAGTTTTTGAAGTACACAATCTAAGTCTCAAACCCTGGCGTCAAGACTGTTTTCCTTCTGTTAACCCATTCTGAATCCTGAATTCTGCTGTCAGTTCCATAATATTTTTCTACGAGAAATTAAAAACTAAAAGTACTTCGCAGAATACCAATGGTAACTGAGTCACTATCTGGTGTATGACCAGGCTCTAAGATATGAATTATTCCTGGTGTAATGCTGATATTATTTGTTAACTGAAAACG
This sequence comes from Nostoc sp. CALU 1950, assembly GCF_051172895.1. Taxonomy (NCBI): domain Bacteria; kingdom Bacillati; phylum Cyanobacteriota; class Cyanophyceae; order Nostocales; family Nostocaceae; genus Nostoc; species Nostoc sp. CALU 1950. Next base: position 30,450 of record NZ_JBDNJQ010000073.1, read on the forward strand.
ATAAAATGCCTCGATTTGAGTGGTCGTCCCTGGTTGTCCACCTGCACGTCCTAAACCAGTATTTACAAAATCAGGGACATTATTTCCTACAGGTAAGTTGCTACTGGTAATTTTAGGAGGTTGACCAACATAAATCCCCCCCAAATTCCCTTTAGCAAATAAATCAGGAAAATTCATAAACACCATATAATTCGTAGTTTCTACATTTCCTGATTGCCCAGGAATATAAGATTTAGTATAACCACCCCATGCACCTGCGCTAATGCGGGGAGAAATTTGCCAAGTTACAGTCGCACCCACGGCGTTAGTTTGCAGCGGTGCTGATTTTCCGGTAGTGGTATTAACTGTAGTTAAGCATTCATCGCCAACAAAGGTTAGTAAACAACCATCAGAAGAGTAATTGTTAACGTAATACAAACTTAAATCGAGAGTATCAGTTGGTGTCAGCAGTAATTGCACACCTGTAGTGGTGGTTCCATCAAATAAACCACTAGCTGTCCCAGAATTTCCTGGTTGATAACTAGTATAAATTGCCTGCAAACTAGCGCGTTTAGTAAATTGCCAATCAATAGCTATACCGCCGTGACCGTATCCCATATTTAAAATTGGGTTTCTTTGGGCAAAATAAGACAGCGGCCCTGTTGCAGCACTTTCTACCCGATTGGGGCCTCGGAAAGCAGCTGGCATACTTACGCCTTCTGTTCCTACCATTACTGCTAATTTATTTGTCACCAGCCAATGCAAATTGAGGTCACTTACAATCAAGCTATCTGTAGGAAATTCGTAGCCAAGTAAAACGTCATTTCGGGAAACACTATTGGTAAATCTAGGCGTAGTTCTTCCTTCACCATCTATAAGACCTGTAAACAAGTAACTGCTGGGAGTGATTTGGCTAGTTAAATATAGTTGCGCGAGGGAGATAACATTAGTGTTTGTCCCCGCATCATCTGTATCTTTTTGTCCATCTCTAGGATTTACATCACCACGATTGCTAGTCCGTCCTTGAATGCCAACTATTAGTAGTCCGTTGAGTTTGGTTGTTGCTGAGAATTGGTTGGCTTTGATTTCGGCTGTTCTGGCTTCTAAACTATCGACACGACCCCGCAAAGTTGCTAATTCAGGGGAAAATTCTGACTGCAATTTTTGTAATATTGCTAAATCTTCGCGAGTCACTAAATCGCTGGTGGCTGTAGTGATTAATTCGTTGACTCTATCTAAACAAGCATTCACACCAGCGGCAAATTCATACCTAGTTAAGGCGCGATTACCGCGATAGCTACTATCTGGATAGCCGGCTATACAACCATAGCGTTCTACTAAAGACTGTAATGCTTGGAATGCCCAATCGTTTGGTTGTACGTCCTTGAGTTGAGAAACCGATGTAACTTGCGCCATCGGTTCTTCTGGGGAGGGAGATGAGGGAATAATATTATCGCTCTTAACTCCTGACTCCTGAGTAGTTATTGTATCTATGTACTCTTGTGCTAGTGCTTTTTGTGCAACTCCATTTACTCCCGCAATTAGTAACCATGCGAGCATCCAGGTTTTGCGATGACTGCGGCTAATAAGTCTACCTTTCAATTTTTTACACTCTGCTCACATACTTAAGTGAAGAGTGTATTCGCGATCATCTAGGGTTCACATGGGGACATTTACGGATTTTGTCCCAAATTAGACTTAATGCTTCTGGGCAACTTCTGAAAGGACGAGTATAACAGGGTATTGGGGACTGGGGACTAGGTACTGGGGATTGGGGACTGGGGACTAGGAAAGAGTTTTCTCAATCCCTAATCCCTAATTCCCAATCCCTAATTCCCTATCCCTAATCCCCAGTCCCTAATCTATGGCAAACCGTTCACGAAAGCTGACACCAAAAGCCTCTAAACAAAATAAACCTCATGCAGGTGCGATGAAACGCGTTGTTAAAAAACCCCAGAAAAAACTAAAACGGGGAAATTGGTTGTCGTCAACGCTAGCGATCGCAATTCTGTTCAGTAGTGCTAGTCTAATTATGGCTTTTGCCTGGATTAGCGTTCTCTTCATTTTCAATCCAGACCAGGTAAGCTGGCTAAATAAAATTTTACCTGCATGGGCGCAAATCCCCCTTGGTAATCACGAACGCCCCCAAACTCTCGAACAAATTCAACTCGATTTGAGTAAAAAAAACCAAATATTGGGGGAAACTCTGCCTTTACATCAAGATGCGAAAAAATCATTTTTACTGCCAGTTTTTCAGCAGCGTGCTAATTGTCAATCTGATTGTGAAGAACTGGTGGAACTCAGGGTTTACGAACGCTCAGAAGAGTTAGAGTTTAAATCTCAGTCAGAAAATTACTACTATCTAGCGACTCAATTACCTATAACTGGCCCAGATGAATCCTTTGTGATTTCTCCCTTACTTGATGGAACGTTAGAACCCCAAGATATTAATATTCCCCTACCTTTAAATAAGGTACAACGTTTTGAAGGTGGGACACCATCACCAGGGGTTTGGTTTGATTTGCGGGGTCAACGCCAACAAGGAACTGGTGCGATCGCTTATGGTCATGTCGTATACTACAATCCAGAACGCACGAATTTACTACAAATGTTGTCTTGGACTAGTCCTAATGGACAATTTCCCAAATGGCAGCAGGTAACTGGTGATGGTACAAAAGAGTTAGTTGTTGATCAAACTATAGGTTTAGAACCCCACTTACAGGTTTATCAAGTCAAGCCTCTGAAGTTATTCCTCAAACCAATTCAATTGGAGGAAATTACCCTCAAATCACCAGCTTTCAAGGATTCTGCATACCAAAATGCCCTGTCAATTGCCCGTAGTGGACTGTGGACACCAGCCTTTGAATGGTTGAAGTCAATCAAAAAACAGCGCAAGGGAGTTTTACCAGAGGCGGCGCAAGCGCAAATGGATTTGATTCGTTTGCATTCCCAACTTACTAAAATCCAATCCCAAAAAAATTGGGCAAGTCCTAGTCAAGAAGCACTAGCAGATTTGATTGATGGTCGCTGGGAGAAGGCTTTACAGGTTTTTGAAGCGTCGCCACATAATGCCCAAGAAATTGCCACCCTACTGAAAGCTGATGAAAAACGGTTGTGGAATCGCACAGCGGCGGCGTTGCGGGTGAACCCAAATAGACGAGAGGTGCAAGCTTGGTTCGCTTTGATTTTAGCAGTTCAGCGAGGAGAAGGACATGCTAATTCTTGGTTAAAGGCGCAACCAAAAATTACAAAAGATAATCTTGCTTATATTCAAAGTCTGTTAGCAAGACTCAATGGTGAGGGTACAAAGTCGCAAATATCCTCTACTCACCCTAGTCAGATTGTTGGTACAGTCCAACCAGTCACTCAAGTTACTAACACCGACTGGCTGCAAACAAATTCCTCAGCAGATTTCAAACTCACAGATAACCAAGTTTGGTATCAGGTGGAGGTGAGTGCATTTAATGACGGAAAACGCTGGCTAAATTTCCCTTTTGAGAATTTCAACTTACCCAAAACTGAGTCCGCTAAATTTTTGGGGAAAACTTTGGGCATCACTTCTGACCCTGAAATCCAGATTGTGGTCTGGTTACCAAATGGAGAACAACAAATTACTATAGCTGCTATCAAAGCGGTGCAACTACGGGGTAAAGTTTTGCGCCTATTAGCTGCTGGCCCAAAAATTCCAGATAATCAAAACGATGTTCTTCAACCTAAACCTTTAGCCTTGACCAATGCAGCACTAGAATGGGTGCAACCATCTCCCATTTCTCTACGGGAACTGTATCAACAAAATCCCCAAGGGGTGAAGATAATGCTATCGAGTTTGTGGCAATCTTTACAGCAATCTGGTGAAGTTCCGGCTGGTGCTATTCCTAGTTTTGAACAGATGCAGGAAAAATTGGGTGACTGGCCTGTTCAAGTGATTGATTTAACAAATAACGCTCAACCAGAAATAATATTAACTATCTCACCAGAAGCAATAACATCCTTGAATCAGTCTAAACCTGGAATTCAGGGGGAGAACACAGAGCAACGCCGTGACCGGACTATAATTTTGTCTGATGGGAATAAAGTCATTTACACTGATTTTACAGGAAATTACTTACAAAGACTCTCTGCGATCGCCAAGCTTTCAGGGGTGCAATCCTTAGCTTTGTTGGTAGAAAATGCTCATAACTACAGTTTGAAGCGCTGGTCAGAGAAAAATCAGCGCTTTGAATAGCACCCGCTTTAATCAAAATTGCCCCTTACTCAAATTTAAATTAGAGAGGGGAAAAGCGTAGGCGTAGCCCGTCGTAGACATCGCTACCTAGAAGACTAACTTATTCTTTTTGGTTAGTTTCGGCTAGACGTTGGTGCTTCAGGTTTTCCAACTGCTGCAACAGAGAATCTACCTCTGCCTGTAAATGCATCAATTTAGCTTGCTGATCGTCTTGATAGTAAGACTTGGTTAACTTACTGACCCAGTTAGCCTGGGACTCGCGATCGGAAACATTAGATAAACAAGTAGGCATCGCTAATTAAATCCACAACTTAACTCACACCATTAGAAATAATATAATAATGCTATTTTAAGCTTTATTAAATTATTGTATATTTTCAATCAATTACTCTAATGGATTTTAGGTTCAATCATAAGAGACGGTGATCATAATGGCTGTGTTCCAAATCAAACATCGCCCCAACTGTGTAAAGCTTCCATCCAGTGAGATGGTACTTAACAGTACTTAATTGATAGCCTGTCAATTATGGTTGTACGAATTATTATCGCTCTTTTTAGTGAATTTACGCAAGAAATTATATGTAGACTCCATCAATAATTACGCCAAATTATGAAAAACTCCATCGGTGGAGTTTTTGGACATGGGGAATGGGAGCAGGGAGAAAGAGAGAAGAGTTTTCCCCTCAGCAAGAGTACCCGCATTTCTCACAAGCTTCAGGCGTTTGATGGTGCAGAGGGGCGGAGGGGCAGAGGGGCAGAGGGGATTGAACTTGGCACATTGAACTCTCCCCTGCTCCCTTGCTCCCCTGCACAAGCGCAGGCTTTGAGAGGTGTGGTGAGAAATCCGGGAGTAGTCCCCCACACCCCGCCCTTTTAAGTTTCCGTAGGTTAAAAATAAGAGTTTTATAGAGTTATTACGTAACTACCAGATATTTACTGATCATTTTTCATCCTGTGAGCATCCTCAAGCTAATTTGTTGAACCTAATGTCACTGTGGCGGTTATGATAAACTGACGTTCTAAATAAAAAAATAAAAAATAGCAAGTGAAACGCCTGCACCACAAAAAATAATATTCTTAATGGAATTAAGGGACTCTTAACTGGGAACTAGCAAAGAAAAATTCACTTTCTTCCTCTTCCCTATTCTGCACTTCCTGATCCCACCCTCTCTAAAATATCCAATCCTTACATTAAGAAATTTTAAATCCCGTGACTTTGAGCCTGTCTGTTGCTACATCTTATCGCCAACCCTGGCCCGGACTGATAGAAGCCTATCGCGAATATTTGCCTGTCAGCGAAAAAACACCGGTTGTCACTCTATTAGAGGGAAATACACCGCTAATACCAGTGCCAGCGATCGCAGAACGTATTGGCAGACAAGTTCGGGTTTTTGTAAAATACGATGGTCTGAATCCTACCGGCAGCTTCAAAGATCGGGGGATGACTATGGCAATTTCCAAGGCCAAGGAAGCAGGGGCAAAAGCGGTAATTTGTGCCAGCACCGGCAACACCTCAGCCGCCGCCGCCGCTTATGCAAGGCGTGGGGGCATGAATGCCTTTGTACTGATTCCCGACGGCTATGTGGCACTGGGCAAATTAGCTCAAGCGTTGCTGTACGGGGCAGAAGTATTGGCAATTAAAGGCAATTTTGACCAAGCGCTAGAAATTGTCCGCGAGATGGCCGAAACCTATCCAATCACTTTGGTAAATTCGGTCAATCCCTACCGCCTAGAAGGGCAGAAAACAGCAGCCTTTGAAATCGTCGATGCGCTGGGTGATGCTCCAGACTGGCTGTGTATCCCCGTGGGCAATGCCGGGAATATCACAGCATATTGGATGGGATTTTGTCAATATCATCAAGCCAAAAAGTGCGATCGCTTACCCCGAATGATGGGATTTCAAGCCGCAGGTGCAGCCCCCTTGGTACATGGACAGCCAGTGGCGCATCCCGAAACCCTAGCGACAGCAATTCGCATTGGCAACCCCGCTAGTTGGGATTTAGCGATCGCAGCCCAAACCGCAAGTCAGGGAAATTTCCACGCCGTCACCGATGCAGAAATTCTCGACGCTTATCGACTTTTGGCAGCATCAGAAGGTATCTTCTGTGAACCCGCTAGCGCCGCTTCTGTAGCTGGGTTATTGCAGGTGAAAGACCAAATTCCCACAGGGGCGACAGTGGTTTGTGTCCTCACAGGCAATGGTCTCAAAGACCCAGATACAGCCATTAAACACAATCACAGTCAATTTAAACAGGGTATTGCAGCAGAATTGGGCGCAGTCGCTGAGGCAATGGGATTTTAAGATTAACGTGAAGCGTTAGTGTTAGGTAACTCCAATACTTTTCGGTTAAGGGGAAAAGGGCAAAGGGAAAGGGTTTGAATTTACCTTTACCCCTTGCCCGAATGGCACTAAGTTAAGCTGAAAGGTAAGCGGCGTAGGGATTGCAGAGGGGCAGGAGAGCAGGGGGGCAGAGGGGAATTTCTAAATATCTGAACGCAATGCCTAAAATTTCTTCTTTCTCCCCTGCTCCTCTGCTCCCCTGCTGCCTCAACGATTTTCCCTTTTCTTAGTGCCATTCACCCCTTGCCCTTTAAACTTTATCCAGATCAAAAGAGACTTATAGTGTTGCATATAAGTTGCAATTAAGTATCTCACTGACATAATATTGGTTTTTAAAGTCAGGCACTTGTAAGGTCAGTACTACTGGATAAAGAGCAGGGTTCGCAAGTATTATCTGGATTTTGTACGAATTAATTATTGCTCATATATTTTGCTAATCGCTACTCCTAATTTTCTGACTTTATAAATTATTGGTTGTTTGCAATCTGCAAATTTTACCAGCATTAAAATACCAGGAATTTATCATGACAAGTCTTAAAGGTAAAACAGTACTTTTGACTGGTGCTTCGCGTGGATTAGGAGTATATATTGCTCGAACTTTAGCAAAAGAAAAAGCAACTGTAGTCAGCGTTTCTCGTTCAAAATCAGGCTTAGATAAAACATCTGATGAAATCAAAATAGTTGGCGGTAAAGGAATAAGTATTCCCTTTGACATAACAAACGTGACAGAATTTTCTACTCTAGTGCATCAGATTAATAAATTGGTAGGCCCAGTTGATATTTTAATTAATAATGCTGCAATAATCATTTCTCGAACTTTTGTAGATTATTCTCTCGCAGAAATCCAGTCAGTCGTTACAACTAATTTACTTGCTCCTATGGAATTGACGCGTTTGTTACTGCCAAGTATGTTAGAACGCGGGACAGGACATATTGTTAATATTGCTTCTCTGGGCGGCAAAAAGGGAGTTGCTTACAACAGCATTTATTCTGCGAGTAAAGCTGGTTTGATTATGTGGAGTGATGCTGTGCGAGAAGAATTAGCTGGCACTGGTGTAAATCTCTCAACGATCTGTCCGGGATATGTCAGTAGAGCCGGGATGACTGTTGATAGTGATTTAACAATTCCTAAGTTTGCAGGTATTTCCATACCGACTGATGTGGCAAATGCAGTCATCAAAGCTATTAAGCAAAACCAGTCAGAGGTAATAGTCAATGGCGGTTTGCTTAACGAAAGTATGACGAAATTATTGCTTGCAATTGGACAAATTTATCCACCATTTGTAAATACAATTTATCGGTTGATTGGTATAGACAAAGTGAATTCAAGGCATAGAGAAAATTTCGATATTGGAATAAATCGGGGTTATGCAGAAATACCTAGGAAATAGAAGGGGTTCTATTTTTTTGTAATATACCTGGCGATTATAAATCGCGGCTACACAAACTAAGTCCGCCTGCGCGGACTTAAGAAATTGGAAAACCCGCGTAGGCAGGTTTTGTCTGTATAGCGGCGAATTCCATTCGCTAGGCTTTTTACTGGAGTTTAGACTAAGCCATACAAAATGACCCAGCAGGGCTGAGTTAATCAGA
>NZ_JBDNJQ010000074.1:0-38553 GCF_051172895.1 Nostoc sp. CALU 1950
AGGGGGATTTAGGGGGATCGAGATATGTGCAACTTCACATTAAATTGGTATAAGACTTGTCTGTTAGCTAACAAAATCTTTGTGAGCAGTGACAAGCATCTGAGCTTGTCTTAAAACGTTTCCGAATAAATAAATAGGAATCTGCCAAGCTGCAACAGTAACTTCTTTGACAATATCCTGTACACTAATTGCGATTAATTCATGTTCTGGTGGCTCTCCCTCAACTGCACCAGACCAAGTAAAAGCTAATAAGAAATCCTCGTCTCCAGGTAAGGATGCAATCAAGCATTCTTCTGGTGTTGGCTGGCAAATAATTCCATGATCGTTTGCAAGTTCTACTAGTCTTTGAAAGTTATTTACGTTCGTCATTTGTCCTTGGGATGTAATGTAATCTCAGTTTTAGAAAAAATCATATTTTTATCTCCAGAACTCAAGTTAGTTGCTCTATACCATAAATTACGAATTATTAATTATTCGGTCAGAGTTAGGAGTTATTGGAGTTGAATCAGGCTTAAGTCCAAAATCTTACCGCGATCGCCTGGTTCTATCAGCAACAATTGTTACTGTTTTAAAAAAAGCTAGACTACCTACTTTTTCGGTTTACCCTATTGACATACACCTCCCTTCTTTACCGTTCTAATATTGATGCCCTAATTTCACCCAAGCTGAAGCAGTGCATTGAGAATTGCACTCACTTTTGGGGGAATAGCTGTAAACCGAAGCAGAAAAAGATGCTCGTCAACATTAGATTGTTGAATCACCTTGGCATAGATATGTTCTTCTTCTGTAGCCATTACTGCTTCAATTAATAGCTTGAGTTTGAGATTACTCAAGAGTTCTAAAGAATGTGACGATTGCAATTGCGCCCCTTTTTCTGAGAGACTAATCAATGCTCCCAGAAATATTGTTCCCACTGCATGTTTTCCCTGCAAAATAGTGTATTCCACAGGTATTTCTTGATTGAGAATGACAATTTCTTCATCATCTTCAGGCAAGAATAAATTATATTGACCACCAATGCCACGAATTTCACAAATTGTCACAGGGTGTTTTATCCCCTTTGGTTCTATTTGTAGTTGCCCAGCAATTTGGAGGTCAATATTAGCATCCTTACAGCTATTTTCGGAAATTAAAATCTGTCCTCCCACGGTATAAGACTCTATTCGGGCAGCCAAATTAACATGACTGCCAATAACTGTATATTGAGCGCGTTTTTGAGAACCAACATTTCCCGCCACAGCCTCGCCTGTATTAATTCCAATTCCCATTTCGAGGATTGGGAAATTCATTTGCCGATTTTGTTCATTCACTTGCTGCATTGCCAATTGCATTGCAATAGCACAGGCGATCGCTCGTTGGGAATCATCTTTGCGACTAATTGGCGCACCAAATATTACAAAAATACCATCACCCATAAACTCATTAATCGTGCCTTTATACTGGTTAATCACATCTGTCATTGTTCCCAGATAAAGATTCAAAATATTTACTACTTCTTCAGGTGGTAATTGTTCAGAAATAGCCGAAAATCCTCTTAAGTCAGACACAAGAACCGTAACTTTTCTTCGTTCTCCCCCTAGCTTTAACCCAGAAGGAGTTTCCAGGATATTGGCAACGATTTCATCAGTTAGATAGCGTCCGAGGGTTTTTCGCATATCGGTAGCACTTTGAGCAATATACTGAGTAAGTGCGATCGCAGAACCTGCAAATGCCAGCATTGAAGGGACAACGGGAATCCACCAACCAGCCAAAAACGCTAGAAAACTACCACCAAGTAAACCGCCACCTGCCAATAAAACACTAACAGCCATGAGGGTTTTCTGGTTGCTACTGTGGCGTTGTAGCCAACACAAGCTAGCACCAATAATTGACCAAATCAAAATTGATAACCATTCTAGCGACTCAGGTAAACACTTAATTAGTGAACGACCATCCATTGCCGCACTTAAAATTTGACTAATCAAATTAGCATGAATTGTTACACCCGCCATCCGTTCCGGGTCAGTCAATACATTACTGCTGTAAGGCGTATAGAATAGATCCTTCAAACTTTCAGCGGTAGCACCAATTAATACCACCTTGTCTCGCATTAAGTCTCGTGGGATGAGGTTCTCTTGCACTTCGGTGAGAGAGACTTTAGTAAACTGCTGTATGCGTCCTCGATAGTTCAACAGCACTTGGTAACTCCCCGCATCGGCTCGGATATAACCCCCATCATTAGCTTCAAAAATTGGGAAAACACCCCGATTTAATTGCAAGTAATTAGAGTTAGTTGCTGATGGTTTCGCGGTAATACCTTCAGGTTTCAAGTACAGCAATGCCAGTTTCAACCCAAAGCTTTCGAGAATCTCGTCATTATTTAAATTTACGTACAATAATGCTCGCCGAATTTTGCCATCTCCATCTATGGGTAAATCATTCGACCCAACTTGATTAAGTTTTTTCAGTTCTGGAGACGAATCAACCGCCGAACTATCAATAGTATCCGAGACTTTTTGGACTCCAATCAAATTGGGAGTAGACTTAAACACCTTCAGTAAGTCTTGATGACCGGGATTGACGGGTAAATCACGATAAATATCTAAACCAATGGCTCTGGGTTGCTGCTGTTTGATTTTCTCTAATAAACTGGCAAGTTTGCCATCAGACATAGGCCACTGTCCCTGCTTACGGACATCTGCCTCATTAATCTCAACTATGACGATACGAGTCTCAGGCGACTCTCGTGGACGGAGAAGAAAAAATTGATCCAGTGCTGCTAGTTCCAACAATTGCAGTAGTCCAGTCAAGCGTAGTGCAATCACCAGGGCTGTAATATTGGGAACAGCAAGTAAAACACCACGCCATTGCCAGATTTGCGGTTTCAGCTTTGCCCACATAATATTTAGTGCTGAGTGCTGAGTGCTGAGTGCTGAGTGCTGAGTTAGGAGTTAGGAGTTAGGAGTTGGGAGTTAGGAGTTGGGAATTCTCTTTGTACCCAATATCCTTGTTTAATTTGGTGGTGAATTCTTAGATGTGCAACAATCGATCAATGGTTCTGAAGCGAGCGCACTCAAACCTACTGACTTGAAAAATTGTCTCCAATCCAGCCTCGCCTTTAAATTATTCGGTTCAGTCTGGCGTAGCTGCACCAAACTAGTCAGCGCTTCATGCCAAATCCCAGCTTCCGCATAGATGGTGGGCAACTTGTACAAATTTGCCTTTGCTAACGTCTCCGATAAAGATGTTCCTGGTTGAGTGCGTTCCACCCAACCATCTACAGTAGGATTTGTACTAGAGTCTTGAGTATTACAAACAATTGTTAAATACCAATGATAAGTTTTGCCTACAGCGAGTGCAGGGGCACTGTCAGGAAGTTTGAAGCTAACAATTCCTGGTTTATTCGGTAGTGTAAAAGATGTTTCATAAAATACGTTCTGGTCTTCAGCTAGCAGCAGGAACTTGGCTGTTTTGACTTGAGATGGAGGTACATACCAGAAAAATGTTGGACGTTGAGCAAATGTCAGCCCTAATTTATCTGGAGGTGTTAAGGGAGTTATGAGTTTTTTCCCTGTTAGGCAAGAGTTACCACGGGTAGAACCACCAGCACTTGCAGGAGGTTTTCCCCGTTGTGGTGGCTTAAATGTCTGACTAATTTGCCAAGTTTTACTGGAATGGTACGACTGAGCCTGTACCTGCGCTGTTAAAGCAGAAAGCAAACACAAAGGTAAAGAAAAGGCTACAAAATATAGAGATGGTTTAATCCATTTCATATTGATAATGCCTGGGTTCTAGATTAGTCAGGTGAATAAATAAAGTATTCCCAAAAGCAAGATCAGATTTTGCACTCAACTACGAACTATTGGGTATTGGGAAGAGACAAGTTAGGCAAGAGATAACAGCATAAACACTGAACAATTAAATTGGCAGTAAAAATAATTACAAAAAATTGGATGGTTTAGGATTTAGTAGCACGACAAGCGACTTGATACACAGTTACTTTTCTTACAGTAAATTTCGTGCAACAATTAAGAATCTTTCTTATTTAAGGATATAGCCATTAGGGTACTGAGCGTTAGCTACGCTCTCTTCGAGACGCTACGCGAACGCCGTAGGCATCGCACAAGCGCTGACTTGTCAATTTTCACTGAGTATTGCATCCAGTATTTAGGTGTTCCCTTTCGGATAACTTGAAAAAGCGCTTTAGTTTCAATCATATATCAGCTTGATAATGATAGTAATTATTATTAAACTATGACAAAAATTCTTACAGATACAGATTGGCAAGAATTATGGGCAGAAAGTGAGCAAAATGGTCACGCTTCTTTTCAATCCAAGGGTTTTGAAACTATCCGTAAAGGGAAACTTCTAGATGTCTCTCATACCTATGAGTGCTGGTCAGAATTACGTAATGGACTATCTATTTCAATACATCAGGAAGAGTTTATTGATGATCTTGTGTGGTTTAGAGATATTTTTGATAAATCTCAATTTGGCTTGAGTTTTTTTCTCTCAGGAAAAGTGAGAATTGAACGCCACGGTTTAACTGACAAGACAGACGAAATAGTAGGCAGATATTATTCAGAATGTAACTGTGACATCAAAGAAACTGAATGGTGGAAAGCTGGTGAAAAGTTTTCACGAATTTATCTGAAAATCGAACCGCAGGAATTTTTTCAAAGTTTTGGTGAAGAAGAATTAGAACAGATACCAATTTCCCTGCGCCAAGTAGTGATGAATGGTAAGGTACAGCCTTACTACCAGCAAGGGGAAATCACACAGCAAATGTGGAAAGTCTTATGTAATATCCTCAAGTGTCCCTATCAAGGCTTGATGAAGCGAATGTATTTAGAAAGTCAAGCAATAGAATTGATTACGCTTCATTTTCAGCAAATTCAGGAGCAGGAGATACGTAATCATAACTTTCCAGGGAAGAATTTGAGAGATGTTGAGAGAATTTACCAAGCTAAAGAAATTTTGTTGGGTAATCTAGAAAATCCACCCAGCCTGATAGACTTAGCACGACAAGTAGGGATAAATGAATTTAAGTTGAAGTGTGGGTTTCGTCAAGTTTTCGGGACATCTGCGTTCAAATATTTGCACAACTATCGCCTGGAAAAAGCGAAACAACTTTTAGCATTAGGAGATATGAAGATTGAAGAAGTAGCATTTAGGGTAGGTTTTGACAGTCGCAGTTACTTTGCTTTAGCTTTTCGCAAAAAATTTGGATTGAATCCCAAACAATACTTTCAACATCATCACAAATCCCTCTAGCGTTCAGAAAAAATCCCTCTAGCATTCAAAAAAAATCCCTCTAGCGTTCAAATTAGAAATCTGAATCCCTTATTGTACATAAACTACTAGTTTAGTTAAGAAATATTCTTAACAGCTTGTGGGGATAGATGGAGTGGTCTAATACCCTAACCTGTAACGGGAGAGGGATCAAAAGTCTGATGAATATGCTGGTGTGAGGGAGATTTGGTAATGAGATTAATAAAATCGCTTTCTGGGCTGATGTTTACAGCCTCATTTTTTATACTCATAATACAGTCAGTGCTGGCTGAAACTGATGGAGTAAATTCAGTAAATGTTAGAGATAAACGCAAAGTTATATCAACTATTCCCCAGTTGAGTGAGGTAGAACTTCCCCAGACTAAGGCCGCACTGTTGTTAACTCAGAACCCTGCTACAGAGGCAATAGTAGAAGTTACAGGGGTAAGCATCACCAAAACGGAAAAAGGTGTTGAGATAATTTTAGAAACTGCTAAAGGTGATGCTCTCAAACCTGTTCAGAAGAATGAAGGCAATAAATTAATTATCGATATTCCCAATTCGCAATTGCGTTATGAGGGTGGTAATACATTTCGCCAAGAAAAACCATTTGCTGGAATTGCGGAAGTATTGGTAGTTAATCAAGATAATAATACTATCCAGGTGACAGTAACGGGGGAGACTGAACTCCCAACAGTTGAGTTATTTGATGGGGATGAAGGGCTGATTTTTGGTGTGACACCTGCTACAACTGCAATGCAGCCACCACAGCAGCCAACAAATGAAACACCACAAGAGGAACCAGCAGCACCAGCTGATGAACCGATTGAGTTGGTGGTGACAGGGGAGGAAGACAAGTATCGCGTCACGAATACCACCACCGGGACAAGAACTGATACACCTCTGCGTGACCTTCCCCAATCGATTCAGATTATTCCTCAAGAAGTGCTGCGCGATCAACGCGCCGATATTTCCAGTGCGCTTATTAATGCCCCAAGCGTCCGCACTTCATCTCCGACTAATTTTGAAACATTGCGGATACGAGTTCGAGGATTTTTTACCCAGCCGACGCTAAACGGTTTCAAAGACTCTTTATCTTCTAACCTTGGGCCTGACCTTACAGGAATTGAAAGAATAGAAGTCCTGCAAGGGCCAAACTCTATTTTATTTGGTTCATCATCACCAGGGGGAACGGTTAACTTTGTGACCAAACAGCCCCTGCGCGATCCTTACTACTTTGCCGAAGCAACTATTGGTAATTTTAACTTTTACCGTGGTGAAGTGGATCTGTCTGGGCCGTTAGACGATGCGAAAAAAGTACTATATCGGCTTAATGCATCATACCGAGATCAAGAGTTTTTCATTGACTCTAGCAAAGCTAGAAATCTAGTGATTGCGCCGGTAGTGAGTATTGAACTTGGAGAGAATACAAATCTAACTGTTGAGGGTATTTACAAAAACATAAAATCTGAAGGAATTAGTTTTGGTTTGCCTGCAATTGGAACAATACTTTCTAACCCTAATGGCAAAATACCCCGCGATCGCAACGTAAATGAAGGTAGCATTAACACCGAAGTTTCTAGAATTGGGTACACATTAGAGCATAAATTTAGTGAGGCTTGGTCATTTAAAAATTCATTTCAATATAGCAGGTTTTATTCTCCTGATTTAGGCACTTTCCCCGTAGGGCTTTTAGATGATAATCGCACTTTGGAGAGAATCTACATAGAAGGACTCTACGATCAACGCGACTATAGGCTTTTGACCAATGTTATTGGTAAGTTTGCAACTGGCTCAATTAAACATCAATTACTATTTGGCTTTGATTTGGGCAGACAAAGTATAGATTCTAGCGGTATTGATCGAGAAATTGCTCCACTTGATTTGTTCAATCCGATTTATGGTCAGCTACCTGGTGCAATTACATTTGAATCTGATACCAATACCGTGACCGATGAGCTTGGCTTTATCGTGCAAGATCAAGTAACAATTGCAGACAATTTCAAGCTGCTACTTAGCGGTCGATTTGATAACTTCAAGCAAACTGACAAAGACTTTCTCGCAGATACAGAAACAAGTCAATCTGGGAGTGCCTTTAGTCCCCGTGTGGGCATTTTATATCAGCCAATCCGGCCTATTTCTCTCTATGCTAACTACAGTCAATCATTCCAGCCAGCAATTGGTCGAGCCTTTGATGAAAGTGAATTTAAGCCGACCAAGGGGACTCAGTTTGAAATTGGAGTCAAAGCAGATTTGAATGACAGGCTTTCAACTACATTGGCGTTGTACGATATTACCCAATCGAATGTTTTAACTGACGATCCAGATAACTTAGGCTTTTCTGTTCAAACTGGAGAACAGCATAGTCAAGGAATCGAACTCAGTGTTGCTGGTGAAATTTTATCAGGATGGAACATCTTTGCTAGCTATGCTTACAACGATGCCCGCGTCACTAAAGATAATATCATTCCAGTCGGGAACCGTGCATTGCAGACAACTCCCCATGCTGCTAGCTTATGGACAACCTACGAAATTCAACGAGGAGACTTACAAGGTTTGGGCTTTGGTTTGGGACTTTTTTATGTAGGCGATCGCGCCGGAGATGCTGGAAATACATTTGAAGTACCCAGCTATTTAACAACTGATGCTGCTATCTTCTACAAGCAAGACAGATTACGTGCTGCGATCAATATCAAAAACCTCTTTAATGTGGATTATTTTGAAAATGCCTTCAATCGATTGCGAGTCTCTCCTGGTGCGCCATTTACTGTGCAGGGAACTATTTCTTGGACGTTTTAAAAAGTTAGGGTTTTCATGAAGAGGTTTCTACGCCGTCTCACCTATCCGCTATGTCTGGGAATTGTGGCATTTATACTTGTTTGTGCCTGTAGCCAAAGTAACTATCAAGATGCCACATCTCCAACATCTTCAGCAGAAAATTGTCGAATCATAAAACATCCAATGGGGGAAACCTGCGTTCCACTCAATCCTCAACGAATTGTAGCTTTAGATATCCTGAGTCTTGGTGAAACCGTTGCTTTGGGTATCAAGCCAATCGCAGCAACAATATGGTCTCGGACAGAAATCAATTCCGAAGTTCCCCCCTATTTAGCAGAAAAAATCAAAGGAATTGTTTTGCATAGTTATTCTACTAGCCAACCCAATTTAGAGAAAATTCTGCAACTTAAGCCCGACTTAATAATTAGTCCTTCAGATCCGTCATCACGAGGGCAGTACAAACAATTATCACAAATTGCTCCTACCGTATTAGTTCCTTGGGCAGAGATTTCACGAGATTGGAAACAACACTTAAAAGAAACTGCAAAAGTTTTTGACAAAACAGAGGTAGCGACTCAACTCTTAAATGGCTACTCTCAAAGAGTTGAAAAACTAAAACAGAGATTACAGAATAATCGTCCTCAGCCATTTCGGGCATCATTTGTATATGTCAACTCTGGAGGAGTATATATTGGTATGAAAAAGTCCTTTTCTGGCACAATTTTAAATGATATTGGGCTGCTATCTCCCAAATCATCTAATAATTTATCCTTGCCCATTTCCGAGGAAAGTTTTTCCGAAATTGATAGTGATGTTATTTTTATCGGATGTTATCAAAAAAATGATTGCTCTACTTTAGAAAAACTTCGGGGAAAACCCTTATGGTCTAAAGTTAAAGCTGTCCAAAACAAACAAGTATTTCCTGTAGATTTTCAGAGTTGGTATGGATTTGATTTTCTTGCCGCTCATGCTGTACTGGATGACATTGAGAAGCATTTATAGCAATCCAAATTGATTTCTGAATCACTCGTAGAGGTAAGGGACTGGGGACTGGGGACTGGGGACTGGGAAGAAGGAATAAAGGTGTGTCCTATAGATTAACAAACCTCTAACTCATGAAAGGATGTTAGTGAGTGTTGCTCTCTTCAGACAGTTAGGTGAGGAGGTACACCATACTCAGGACTCTTCATGCCGTGCGGTACTAGGGAAGGAAGAAGAAGCACCCCTTTTGCTCACAATATGGCAATATATAAAGTTGTAGCTGACCGCCTACGTAGAGGTTTAACGTGGATACCATTGCAATTCCTGCTTTAAATCGGCCAGTGGATGCCACGGTAGAAATTCCCGGTTCTAAAAGTCTTACCAATCGGGCATTACTTGTTGCTGCTTTGGCGCAAGGTGACTCAATTTTAGAAAATGCCTTATTTAGTGAAGACAGCGAGTATTTTGCCAAATGCGTAGAGCAATTGGGCATTCCCATTACTTTGAATCCCAATCTTGCTCAGATTCAGGTTGCAGGAAAGGGAGGTGAAATCCCAGCTAAACAGGCAGATTTATTTGTGGGTTTGGCAGGCACAGCAGCACGGTTTATCTCGGCGCTGGTAGCACTGGGTAATGGCGAATATCGGCTAGATGGCGTTCCCCGGATGCGAGAACGTCCGATGGGTGACATGCTGACGGTGCTGCAAACGGGTGGAGCAACCATCAACTTTGAGGGAAACTCCGGATTTATGCCCTACACCATCTATAGCCAGGGATTTGCTGGCGGAAATTTTCGCGTAAAAGCTAACCAAACGAGTCAGCAACTTTCGGCATTGCTGATGATTGCGCCCTACGCTCAACAGGACACAATCATTGAGGTTGAGGGGACATTAGTTTCTCAATCTTACGTCAAAATGACCTGTCGTCTAATGGCAGATTTTGGCGTTGAGGTGATTCAAATAGGTGATAATCAATTTCAGATTAAAGCGGGTCAACGTTACCAAGCTCGACATTACACAATAGAACCCGATGCGTCAAATGCCTCTTACTTTTTCGCCGCCGCCGCCGTTACGGGTGGACGGGTGCGCGTCAAACATTTGACCAAACAATCGTGTCAGGGTGATATTCTCTGGTTGAATGTTTTAGAGCAGATGGGTTGCCAAATTAAGGATTCCGATGATTACACTGAAGTGACAGGGCCGAAGCAATTGCAAGGCATCGACATTGATATGAATGATATATCGGATTTGGTGCAAACATTAGCTGCGATCGCACCCTTTGCCAGTTCACCGATTACCATTCGTAACGTAGAACATATTCGATACAAGGAAACGGATCGCATTCTAGCCGTGGTCACAGAGTTGCGGCGGCTAGGAGTGAAGGTTGAAGAATTCGCAGATAGACTGAAAATTGAGCCTGGCCCCATTACCCCGGCGGCGATTGAAACCTATCACGATCATCGAATGGCGATGGCTTTTGCTGTCACTGGTTTAAAGGTTCCAGGGATTGTAATTAAAGATCCTGGCTGTACAGCTAAGACCTTTCCAGATTACTTTACCCGATTCTTCCAAATGTTAGAACAATAAGAGACTGACGAAATAGTTACTAATTCGTAATTCGTAATTCGTAATTCGTAATTAAAGAAAGGTACAAGCACCTTGATTTATCTACGAATTACGTTGACCAGTATTTTTGTCGCGTCTGTTATACCGGGCGTTGTATATTTGCGGGATGATTTTGCTGGTTTTCAGGACGGGCAATATGCCCGTCCCTTGTATTTACAGACTTCCAATGAGCTAGTTGTAAGCTCCTACAGCAATTTGCTGTAAACCTTTAGAAGGTGAAAGTTGTTCTCAACGTGCCGATAATTGCATCGTCGTTATCACTGTTTTGACCAGGAGAGGTCAACCAGATGACACCAGGGGTAATTGAGATGTTATCTGACACGCGATACTTGTAAAACCCTTCAATGTGATAAGGTACATCATTACCAACTAAACCTGGTCGGTTAAAGGCATAGGGTTCTGCACCAGCAAAAATACCTAAAACGTTACCTTGTTTACCGAAGTCAGGCAAGGCTATGCCAAGGCCATAACTCCAAGCTTCATAATCATCATCAGCACCAAAGCCTGTGACATCGTGGTAAGAAACGAAGCCACTAACTGATAGTTTGTCGCTGGGTCTGAAGGCTGCCGATATCCCGTATGAATTACTGGAAGATCCGTCTAGGGCACTTAGGGTGTTAGATTGATTGGTCCCTACGACGCGGCTAGTGCCAGTCAAACCACCACCTGCATCAAATAAACCACCACTTCCAGCACCATGATAACCGTGAACGTAGGTGGCAGCGATCGCCAAGCGATCGCTAACACTAAAGTTCAACTGTCCCAGAGCTGCATAGTTACCTTCCAACAAACCTTGACTTACTCCAGGATTATTAGCATTTGACGCTAAGTAGCCTACAGTCAGTGAACTTGGTTTGAAAAAGCTGCCACCGCTACCAAAGGGTAAAGTCAGGGCTGCACCTGCACCACCACCAATCCGATAGATGGGGTTTTCAGAAGCAAAGGTAGACAATGCACCATTACCACCATCAAAATCCTCAAAGTAAGGGTTGTTGGTGGCAGCATAATCGCTATGAATACCTCCAGTGGCCGCAAAGTAAGCTTGGGCTGGGCCTATGGGTACGTAATACGCCAGCCAGTCTATAACGACACCGTTATTGATGCTTCCACCGTTGAGTTGAAAGGTTTGTGTACCTTCAGCAGTACCACTAATAAGAACATCATCATTTCCTATTTGTGAGAAGGCTGTTGCATTACCGGCTGCAAGACGGGTGTGTAAAACGTCTTTACCTGTGAAGCTGGTTTGTAAGTCTAAACGCACCCTATCTTGGAAGACAGTATTGTTAGCATCACCAGTGTTACCGCCAAAAATGTCAGTAACGGCAAAAATAGCTTCACCCACCAATTTAGTGGTAGTAGAAAACTGATTTGCTTCTAGTTCAGCAGTCCGTGCTTCTAGAGAATCTACTCGACCACGCAGAGTTGCCAATTCGGCCGAGAATTCCTCTTGCAAACGCTGGAGGGTTGCCAAATCCTGTTTTGACACCAAGTCAGCAGTTGCCGTTGCAATCAGTTCATTAACCCGATCTAAACAAGCATTCAAACCTGCGGCAAACTCATAACGAGTCAGTGCCCGGTTGCCACGATAAGTGGAATTTGGGTATCCTGCAATACAACCGTAGCGTTCAACTAGGGATTGTAAAGCTTGGAATGCCCAATCAGTCGGCTGTACATCAGAAAACTGAGAAACTGATGTGACTTGAGACAGTGAATTCTGGTTCTTGCCTTCGCTGCTGTAGCGATTAACTTGTTCTAAAACCTGATTTCCATCAGTCTTTGCTTGGGCAAATAACTGCTGATTAATTTTTGGTTGCTCTGTTTTGATCGATAGTGAAGTACCAATAGCTTCTGGTGCTTCTGTCTGAGCGTATTTTACCTTTATATCTTCAGAAAAGCTTGCTACTTCAGTAGCCATAGCCTTAGCGGAAACCAACACCGTCACTCCCAAAACTACTGGACTTAGTACCAGAGTTTTCCACAATAGATGAGACATTTTTTATTTTCCTTTCCCAAAAAATAACCCAACTCAGTAGGTTTAAGAAAAAGAGAACAAGCAACTATTCTACTTGTTGGAAATCTTATCAGATTGTAGTGATCTAAGCTATATCTAAGAAAATTTTCCTGGATAAAGAATCGTAAAGTCT
The DNA here is from genome assembly GCF_051172895.1 of Nostoc sp. CALU 1950. Classification (NCBI taxonomy): domain Bacteria; kingdom Bacillati; phylum Cyanobacteriota; class Cyanophyceae; order Nostocales; family Nostocaceae; genus Nostoc; species Nostoc sp. CALU 1950. The sequence goes on from NZ_JBDNJQ010000074.1 coordinate 12,779, forward strand.
TGCTGATGGCTTGTTTACCAAAGGACGTGTTTATCCGGGTATTTCGCTCGATTTTGTGCCATTTATGGACTTTAGCTTCTTGTTTTTAACTCTGGTTTTCGGTAGAGCCTTTTTATATCAAATACAGTTCAGTTAAGCATTTCTTGCTTCTCTTTGCGTCCTATCCTTCTCCTTCTGCTGACGGAGACACTTCGCGTAGCTTGCTTCCACGAAGTGGTACAGGGAAGCCACTTCATACCAATTCGCAATTCGCAATTACGCTCTCTACGAGACGCTAAAAGCGAACGCGGACTCGCTACCGCTACGCTAACGCAATTAAAAAACTTAGATTCAGCAAAGCTTTCAGGGGTTAAATCTGTATCAGATTTTTCGTGAAATGTTATCATTTCCATGCGTCCTTTGCTGCTGTGGCAAGCTGCTTTGCGTCTAAGTTAAAAAAGTTGACTTTAACAAAGAGTTTTAGCCTTAAATGAACTGTATTGCTTTTTATCTTGGTAAAATAACAGATTTTTACTAGAGTTGGTCATATTTATAGAGAATTATGAAATTGGCTGAAACTTTTAGTTTGCCGCAATGGCAAAGAAATGGTTGAAAATTGATGCAGTTTTTTGAGCTAAACACAATTCACTAGTCAGACTTCAGAATATCGATTTCTTATCTAAACCCAAAGAGATGATTTATGACTCGGATTTAGGCAGTTAATTTTTCATAACTATCAGCAGTTGTTTTTTCTAGTCCTAGAATGGGATACATATCTGGCTCAAATGTTCCCTGCATGGTCAGAACCAAAGCGTCGATTAAGGCTTTGGCTTTAAGTAGCGTTTCCTGAAACTCCATCTCCGGGTCAGAAAGCGCTATAATCCCACCACCGATCCCGATGGAGGTTTGATGAGGAGTCAAAACAGCAGTCCGAATGACAATATTCAAATCGGCTGAACCATTCAAGCCCAAAAAGCCGATCGCTCCTGAATACACTCCCCGCGCTTCTTGTTCTAGGCGATCGATAATTTGCATTGTGCGGATTTTGGGCGCACCAGTCATCGATCCTCCGGGAAATGAAGCCTGCACGCAATCCACCGCTTGTAAGTCTGAACGTAACCGCCCGCGTACTGTTGTCACCAACTGATGTACTGTTGGGTATGTTTCCACATCCATTAATTTTGGTACGTGGATGCTACCAACTTCACAGACTCGTCCCAAATCATTGCGTAACAGATCCACAATCATCAGATTTTCAGCTCGGTCTTTTTCGCTGTTGCGTAGCTTCTCACGGAGGATGAAATCGGCTTCGGGGGTTTCTCCTCGTGCTAGGGTTCCCTTAATGGGCTTAGTTTCTACCCATCCTTGGCGATCAATCTTTAGAAACCGTTCTGGAGATGAGCAGGCGATCGCAATTTCACCAAAGCGCAAAAATGCAGAGTAAGGAGCAGGATTGATTTTACGTAATGTCCGATAGAACGTCAATGGTTCGGGGGTTACATCGGTGTAAAGCTGATTGGTCAGGCAAACTTGATAAGTTTCCCCTTCGTGAATTTCGTCCAAGCAATGATGAATATCTTGGATGTAATTTTGGTAAGTGCGACTCAAACGGAACTTAACTGGCTGACAATTTTCCTGGGGGAGAACCGAAGAAAGAGGATCTAAAGTTTCCAGTTGTTGTTGGATAGTATCAAACCAAGTTTCTACCGGTTCTGTTTGTCCTTTTTTGATTAATTGCAGTAAATAAAGACACTGTTCTTGATGATCGATGGCAATCATGCGATCGGCAAGTAAGAAAATTGCGTCAGGTAATGGTGAAGAATGCACCAATGATGATCCACACTCTGCCTTGAGTTCATAGCCAAAATAGCCAACAAATCCACAGTTAAAATCAAACGGTAACTCATCAGCTTGGCAACTTCGGAGGTCAATTTCTCGTTTGAGATACTCAAAAATACTTTCGCTGCGATGGGTAACACGATCTGACTCTGTAATTATGAGTTCTTGTGTTTGGGTATGGTAGCGTACCAAGAGGCTGTTTTCCCCGTTTCCATCGCCCATAAACGAGAAGCGGGATAGACTGGCTTCCACACGGCTACTGTCTAACCAAAAGGCATTTGGTGCTTGCTGAAACAAATGGACAAATATTTGTTCTGTGTTCGGGCAAATATCCAGTTTGCGCCGATGAAGTTCAAACTTCTCTTCCTGTTCTTGGCAAGGTTTATCGATGGGAGGAGTAATAAATCCAGATTCGATCCAATACTGCTTTTCTGGACTTTTTGAAGATTTCTCTATAAATTGCAGCGTTATATCTCGAAAGTTTTCTAGTAATCTTTGCCCATATTCTGTACAGATAGACTCTGGGTGAAACTGCACACCCCAAAAAGGTAGATGCCGATGACGCAATCCCATCACCAGTCCTTCTTCAGTCCAAGCAATTTTTTCTAGACACTCAGGTAGTTCGTCAGCAACTAGCAACGAGTGATAGCGCACCACAGAAAAATTACTAGGAATACCTTGAAATAGTGCCGAATCATTATGATAAATTTTACTGAGTCTACCATGTTGAACTTCCGGTGCATGAATCACTTTTCCACCATGTAGATAGCCAATTCCTTGATGGCCCAGACAAACTCCTAGCAAGGGCACATCAACGTTCTCAATTATTTGTCGGCAGATTCCAAAATCTTCTGACCTTTCTGGACGACCGGGGCCAGGTGAAATCACAATGTTGTCAAATGCAATTTCTTTTAATTCATCCCAGTTAAGCTGATCGTTACGAATTACCAGAGGTAGTTCCCCATTTACTTCAGCAATCATCTGGTAAAGATTAAAAGTATAAGAGTCATAGTTATCAATAATTAATGTTTGCATATATACTCAATTAACTACCATATAGAACATTTTGGCACTCAGAATAGCAATTCGTGAATAACAAAATTCCCGACTTATTTAATAAGTCGGGAATCTAAGCTTTTCGATTTTAAGTAATCTATAGATACAGCAGTTTTCTTTTGCATAGAGTACAAAACTAGGGATTTTAAGGCAGGAACTCTTTATATCTGATGCGTGAGTCCTCCATTTTGTACCTTAGTTACTTGCAAACTGCTGTAATGATTCTGACAGTAGCACATCCTTTTCGTTATTTCCTACGCATTTATCCCTTAATCTTATCCAAAGCTAAATTCAGCTTCAAGACATTAACTCCAGGTTCGCCAAAGATGCCGAGAAAGCGACCATCGGTATTTTGAGAAATCAAAGTTTCCAATTGGGTAGGCTGAACTCCTCGCGCTTTGGCTACTCGTGCAATTTGTGCGATCGCAGCTTGGGGCGTAATATGGGGGTCAAGGCTAGAACCAGAGGTGTAGACTAAATCGCCAGTCGGCTGTACACCTGCTGTTTTCAGACGATTGAAGTCGCCTTCAACTTTTTTACTGGGATCTGGATCATCTTTCCCTTTGATGCGTTCCAGCAATGCGGGATTACTGGGAGCCAAGTTACTAGCACCGGAAACTCCGGTTCTTAAAACTCCCGCGTCGTCCTTTTTGGGATCGGCAGTGCTGTAACTCGTGGTACTGGGACGGCTGTTAAAATAGCGATCGCTACTAAAAGGTTGACCAATCAAAGCAGAACCCACAACTTGACCTGTGCTATTTTGCAGTAGACTGCCATTTGCTTGAAAGGGAAACACAATCTGCCCAATGGCAATCATCGCCAAAGGATAAATAATTGCGACTATTACCCAGAGTACCAAGGTAGACCGAACAGCTCTACCAGCTTCGCGTGCAAAACTCATTAGAATTTCTCCGGTACAAACATTACAAAAAATAGATAGATGGAAAGCCCTAGTGTCACCAGTCCTAACAGCCCCAATCCCCAAGATTGACTGCGGGAAAGTTGTTCACCAGTAGCGCCATAGACTAGAGGTGCAACCACGAGGTTGAAACACATCGCCAAGAACAAATACAGCGGTAGCTTTTGTCTACGCCATTGACACCAGATTTCAGTTATTTCTTCTAATACTTGGGATGCTGCAATCGCGCGGCGGATATGAACGGGTTTCATAGTAAATTAAGACAAAGGTAGGATAATATCTATCAGTTTGATGGCAATGAAGGGAGCAACGATGCCGCCAAGACCAAAAATTAAGATGTTGCGACGTAGCAGTTGATCTGCTGTTAAAGGTAAAAACTTCACCCCTTTGAGTGCTAGCGGAATCAGTGCCGGAATAATCAAGGCGTTGTAAATCAGCGCTGAGACGATCGCAGATTGGGCACTCTTTAATCCCATAATATTAAGTGCGCCGATTCCAGCGGCGGCAAATATCGTGGGAATGATCGCAAAATACTTGGCAATATCGTTAGCGATGGAGAATGTTGTCAAGGCTCCACGAGTAATTAGCAGCTGTTTACCAATCGTTACTAGGTCAATCAACTTGGTGGGATCAGAATCTAAGTCCACCATATTAGCAGCTTCTTTAGCAGCTTGCGTCCCAGAGTTCATCGCCACACCCACATTTGCTTGAGCTAAGGCAGGCGCATCGTTCGTACCATCCCCGGTCATTGCCACCAGTTTACCCTGAGATTGTTCCGAGCGAATCACCTCAATTTTGTCTTCTGGAGTTGCTTCGGCAATGAAATCATCAACCCCGGCTTCCTGAGCAATTACCGAAGCGGTAATCCGATTATCACCTGTGAGCATGATCGTCTTAACACCCATGCGGCGGAGTTGGTCAAATCGTTCCCGCAGTCCCGGTTTGACTATATCTTTGAGGTAAATGACACCATAAATCTTGTCATCTTGGCAAACAGCTAAGGGTGTACCGCCTAACCGGGAAACTCGCTCATAAGCTGCATCTATATCATCAGGAACATCGCCGCCACGGGAACGAACAAATCCCTTAATGGCATCTACCGCCCCTTTGCGAATTTGTTTGCCATCGGGTAGATTCGTGCCACTCATTCGGGTTTTGGCGGAAAATTCCACACCTTCGGCTTTGTCAACGTTAAAGTCTACCACCGCCTGGGATTTTTCTGCTAAAAGTACAATTGACTTGCCTTCTGGTGTCTCGTCAAACAAGCTAGCAGCGAGGGAGACTTGCGCCACATCTTTGATTGAGTGATTATTTAGCGGAATAAACTCGTCAGCCATCCGGTTTCCCAAGGTGATTGTACCTGTCTTATCCAGCACCAAAGTATTGATGTCACCACAAGCTTCTACTGCTCGACCAGAGGTCGCAATGACGTTAAACTGGGCAACTCTATCCATACCAGCGATGCCGATCGCACTGAGTAAACCACCGATAGTTGTCGGAATTAAAGCTACCAGTAGAGAGATGAGAATAGCAACGCTAGCACCCGCCCGCAAACTGTTTCCCGCTTCAGTGCCAAAGGCCGTGCTGATAAAGCTGGCGATGTAGTCCACGAAGGGAGGCATAGTTGCCACCACAATTAGGAATACCTGCGTTAAGACTGCCAACAATACCGTTAAAGCAATCTCGTTGGGAGTCTTGCTGCGTTCTGCCCCTTCTACCAGGGAAATCATGCGATCGATAAAGCCTTGACCAGGATCAGCACTGATACGAATTGTCAACTCATCGGAGAGTAGACGCGTACCGCCTGTCACCGAACTGGCAATATCTGTACCTGGTTGCTTCAGTACAGGGGCAGATTCCCCAGTAATCGCCGACTCATCCACCGAACCGATACCTTTAATTACATCCCCATCGGCGGGAATCATATTATTTGCAACCACCTTGACCAAATCGCCCCGTCGCAGTTCTGTAGAATTGACTTTGACTATGGAACCATCTGGGAGGATTTTATTAGCGATCGTATCCGATCGCGTCGATCGCAGTGAATCAGCCTGTGCTTTGCCACGTCCTTCAGCCACAGCTTCGGCAAAGTTGGCAAAAACGAGGGTGAAAAAGAGAATGAAGGTAATCAACCCGTTTAAGAGCCGTTGTTGGTTGATATCTGCCTGGATTGTGCCAAACAGATTTGGGTTGAGGGTAACAAGAAAGGTAACAATTGTCCCCACCCAAACAACAAACATCACTGGGTTTCTGACCGTAATTCGCGGATCTAGCTTGACAAATGACTCACGAATTGATCTTTGGTAAAGCCCCCGCATATCTGTTTTGGGGGTATGCTTACGCGAGTCACGAGTTCCAGATGGAATACGAGGTGAAGGAGAATCAGTTGTAGTTGGCATATATTAGATTTTGGGAATGGGGCATTGGGGATTGGGCATGGGAAGATAAGGTGGATTAATCCAGTTCTGAGGTGGATAAACGGAGTTCTGAGGTGGATGAACGGAGTTCTGAGATGGATGAATCCAGTTCCGAGGTGAATGAACGGAGTTCCGAGGTGGATGAACGGAGTTCCGAGGTGGATGAACGGAGTTCCGAGATGGATGAACGGAGTTCTGAGGTGGATGAATCCAGTTCCGAGGTGGATGAACGGAGTTCTGAGATGGATGAACGGAGTTCCGAGGTGGATGAATCCAGTTCCGAGGTGGATGAACGGAGTTCTGAGGTGGATGAATCCAGTTCCGAGGTGGATAAATTAGTTTCTAATTATCCTTGTCCCCTACTCCCGAATGGCACTAAGTTAAGCTGAATGGTAGGCAGCGTAAGGATTGCAGAGGAGCAGAGGCGCAGAGGGGAATTTCTAAATATCCGAACGCAATACCTAAAACTTCTTGTTTCTCCCCTGCTCCTCCGCTCCTCTGCACCCCTGCTGCCTCAACGATTTTCCCTTTTCTTAGTGCCATTCCCCCTACTCCCCTCATCCCCAATTTCTAGCCAATGCCTTTGGCGATAAAAAATGCTTCACCAATGGGGCCTAATGCTAATACTGGGAAGAATGTCAGTGCGCCCAAGATTAAAATTACGCCTGCGGTAACGCCTATAAATAGTCCGGTATCAGTTCGCAATGTCCCAGTCGTATAAGGAACAGCTTGCTTACGAGACATACTATCTGCTAAAAACAGCAAACCGATGATTGGAACATAGCGTCCAGCTAGTAAACTGAAGCAGGTACTTAAGTTCCACCACAAAGCGGTTAAAGTTGGTGCTGTACCTGTAGCGATTGCAAAAGGTGAAGGTTGCGAATCGCCTAAACCTTCAAAGCCAGAACCGTTATTAGCAGCAGCGGACGCATATTCATAGATAACTTGAGCAAAGCCGTGGAAACCTGGATTACTAATTCCTGATAGTTGATCGGGAAACGCTAGGGCGATACCTGCGGGAATCATAATTGCGATCGGGTGAACTAGCAGAAGCAAAAAACTAGCAAGGACAACCTCGCGTTTCTCAATCTTGCGTCCGAGAAATTCTGGTGTCCGTCCCACCATCAACCCTGTAGCAAACACAGCCAGAATCAGGTAAGCGAACAAATAAGCCGTTCCAGTACCCTGTCCACCCCAAATAATTTGCAGGAACATATTAGAAAGGGTAATAAAACCACCGTTGGGCATAAATGAGTCGTGTAAACTGTTGACTGCGCCGCACATAGTACCAGTTGTACTCGTTGCAAATAATGCAGATTGTGCCCAACCAAACCGGACTTCTTTACCCTCTAAATTCGGTTGCTGACTACCCAGTAGTGCATTCACAGCCGGATTGCCGTTGTATTCACCAATGGCGGTGATGATGATAAATATTACATAGAGAACGCCCACCATACTGAAGACTAACCAAGCTTGCTTAGTGTTGTTTGCAAACAACCCATAAGTGTAGATTAGGGAAGTGGGAATCGAAAGCATCGCTACAATCTGAATCAAATTAGAAAATCCGTTGGGATTTTCAAAGGGGTGTGCCGAGTTGATGGCGAAAAAGCCGCCGCCGTTTTCCCCTAATTCCTTGATAATTTCAAAATGGGCAACAGGGCCACGAGCGATCGCTTGACTGATATTCGGATCTTCCAAGGTGGGGAGTACAACTACACCCGCCAGTGTTTCGGGAACGCCAGCTGCCATGAGAGCGATCGCGCCGACAATACAAATAGGCAGCAAAATTCGGGTAATCGAGCGGATCAAGTCTACATAAAAGTTGCCCAAGGATCTACCAGTCAATCCCCGAATAAAGGCAATCCCCACCGCTAACCCAGTCGCCGCAGAGGTAAACATGTGATAACCAAGTCCCCACATTTGGCTGCCATAGCTCATGTAGGTTTCACCAGAATAATGCTGCTGATTGGTGTTAGTAATAAAGGAAATAGTCGTATGCAGCACTGTATCCCAAGTTGGGGCATCTATCTTGGTTGGGTTTAATGGCAGCCATCCTTGATTCATGATGATCAAGAAAATCAGCAACCCCATTGCGACGTTACTGTATAGGATTGCCCGCCCATACTGCCAGCCGGTCATATTTTCTTTAGTTTTAACCCCAACCAAAGAATAAAGTACTCGCTCAACCGGATTCAAAATCGGATCGAGAAAAGTACTTTGCTCTAGGTATACACGCGCCATATAGCGCCCAAAGACTGGAGTAATTGCTACTACAATCAGTAGCGTTAATACAATTTGAATCCATCCTTCTAGCATGAGTTAATCAAACTCCAACATGAGTAAAATTGAGATATTATCTTGCTATAAATCGGAAATTTTTATGAAGTATATCGGCATCATTGTTAATCAACCTATAATTATGGGCTTGATTCGTAAATCATGAAGCTTTTTGTTCAAGAATACAAGGTATAAATTGATATTTGAACTAGGCTATAGAAAAAATATATTTCTATATATACAAGTCTTCAGAGCGTTTATCTCGATCTATATCTGCAAATATAGAAAGACAGCTAAATCCTAAACAAATAGCTATCCCTCTTCAATCAGTCTATGCATATAAAAATCTGCTTTGATTTCTGAACTAATACCAATTTAAAAAAAGAATGCGACAAATAGATCATTTGTAGAGACGCGATTCATCGCGTCTTTACCCAAGAATGTGTTGCAATTATTAATTGAATTGGTATAATTTGCGTGGTGCGCGTTGGCGTTGGCGTTGGCGAAACCTCTCGAAGAGAAGCCTCTCGCAGAGAAGAAAATAAATAAACAAGTAACTGCTCTAATGCTGGGAAATCTCTACAGCTACTATAATTTACCGCAAGATGCAATTCCAGCCTATTGTCTGACTACTAATACCTGCAAAAGGTATAACTTGAGTGTAGATGCGATCGCAATCTTAAAGGTTGTTTGAAAAGTATTAGGTAAATATTCGCTACTACACAAACATAGTCCACTGAGGTGGAAAGCGTGAAAAATCAAAGGTTTTTAACCCACGGAGGTGGGTTTTGTCTGTATAGCCGCGACTTCAAGTCGCCAGGGCTAGTACCGCAAGGCGGAATTAAAAATTAAAAATGAATACAGCATAAGTATTTCGTTGATTTAGAATGATTGGTTTATTTCCGCCGTGTTGTACTTTTCAAAGAACCTCTTAGAAACTTTAGTAAAAACATGTGTTCTTTCTGCCTCCCGCCTCCTGCCTTTCTTTGTAAGCAATCAACTGGTACTCTGAAACCAAAAATGGAATAAAGCGTACATGCTGAGGCCACTATAAGCCAAAATTTTTATAGACACTCACACAGGTATAGTCAAAATGGATATTAAAAATGGTTTCGTCGGTGCTATTGGCAACACACCTCTGATTCGCTTAAACAGCTTTAGCGAAGAAACAGGCTGTGAAATCCTTGCTAAAGCAGAATTCCTCAATCCCGGCGGTTCCGTTAAAGACCGCGCCGCACTTTACATTATCGAAGACGCAGAAGAGAAAGGTCTACTCAAACCCGGTGGCACTGTCGTAGAAGGAACTGCTGGTAATACTGGCATTGGACTAGCACATATTTGCAACGCCAAAGGCTACAAATGCCTAATTATTATTCCCGATACTCAGTCACAAGAAAAAATAGATGCACTGACAACACTAGGAGCAGAAGTTCGTCCCATCCCTGCTGTACCGTACAAAGACCCAAACAACTACGTCAAGCTATCTGGCAGAGTCGCTGCTGAGTTAGAAAATGCCATTTGGGCGAATCAGTTTGATAACTTAGCCAATCGCCATGCCCACTACGAAACCACAGGGCCAGAAATTTGGGCGCAGACAGATGGTAAAATAGATGCATGGACAGCTGCAACTGGTACTGGTGGTACTTATGCTGGGGTAGCGTTGTACTTGAAGGAACAAAATCCGGCAATTAAATGCGTTGTTGCCGATCCACTGGGTAGTGCACTTTATAGCTATGTCAAAACTGGCGAAATCAATATAGAAGGAAATTCCATCACCGAAGGCATCGGTAATGGTCGCGTCACAGCCAATATGGAAGGCGCACCTGCTGATGATGCCATCCAAATCGATGACCAAGAAGCTTTACGAGTAGTTTACCAACTGCTGAGAAAAGATGGGCTATTAATGGGTGGTTCAACAGGTATTAATGTTGGTGCAGCTGTTGCCCTAGCCAAGCAGTTGGGCCCAGGACATACCATTGTCACCATTTTATGTGATAGTGGTTCCCGATATCAGTCGCGGATATTCAACCCTGAATGGTTAGCCTCAAAAGGACTTTCAATAGATTAGTCATTAGTCATTAGTCACTAGTCATTAGCAAAGGACAACTGACGAATGACAAATGACAAATGACAAATGACAAATGACAAACATAACTCAACCATCAAACTTCCCGATAATAGATCAACCCTCTTCTCCTAGATGTGTAAGGGTTTGTCAAAATCGCACCTGCAAAAAGCAAGGTGCCCTCAAGGTATTAGCAGCTTTTGCCGCTTTGCCAATCCCTGGTGTGGCGGTAACGGCTAGCAGCTGTTTAGGACAATGTGGCAATGGGCCGATGGTGCTGATATTACCCGATGAAGTCTGGTATAGCGGCGTTCAACCCGATGAAGTCTCTCTACTGGTAGAACATCATTTGCTAGGTGGTCAAAGAGTCAAACAGATGCTCTATTATCGATTTCATCCCCAAAAATCAAACTAATTGAAGAAGAATACAGAATTCAATTCTGACTTCTGGCGACTGACTTCTAAATTCTGTTTTGTTAAAAATATCAATGTCTGCAATCTTGTTGACTGAAGCGAGGCATCCAATGAATATCCAGCAGCTGCGTCAATCCTTAAAACATAAGTGGCTGATTTATTACGAGCAAAATATTTCCTGGCTGGTCAAAATGCGAGTTTGGGGGACTTATGATGGTCTGCGGCGTCCTTTGTCCGGTTTTATTTTGGCAACACTGTCTGTTTTGGAACCCCAGTTTGATGAAATACTTTCTTTTATGCTGGATCTGAATAACGATCCAGATAAAATAGTCATCGCTTTAGGTCTTAATTTTAATCCTGATGAAGAGTTACGTTTAATAAAATCAGAACATTCTATAGCTACAAGCCAAGTTGAAAGCAAGTCGCCAGATCAGAAGTATTCTGAGGATAAAGATGTGTCATCAGTTGTAACTGCTAGCAAGATTGCGTCTCATTCTTGTGCTGAAACTCTAGACTCAAACTTGCCACACGCCGCTCAACCAGTGCCATCATTTACAGCTAATACTGAGGTAGTTCGCACACGCCAACCGGAGTTGGTGGTTGCATTTGCTACTAAAACGGCTTCAGATACTCCAGTAAAAATTCCATCATCGGGTTTTATAGGCGAATATCAGCCACTACAATCACCCTTTAAACGCCTCCCTTCAGGAGCATCGCTGACAATGACCACTGAGGTTAATAGTAAAGCCAAAACTATGCCATCTCTAGTATTAGCAACAGAGATTTCTAGCAACAGTAAACCAGCGCGTAGTCGTCAGACATCGCCATCCGGGCGACTTCCTTTAGGTGCATCTCTGGCAATTACCACCGAGATTAACAGCAACGGTAAACCAGTGCGATCGCTATCAATTACTACTGATGTTAAAATTAGCAGCAAACATCCGAATATTCAACCTCAAGACGTTAAAAGTAAAGTGAATTTACCAACCACTAATGCCCGTAGTCTAGCTTCTTGGGTAGATGAATTTTGTCAAGGTACTAGATGGGACGAGAAAGACGATATTTTTATTTGAACAATCATAACAACAGATGGAGTGCCAAAAAGCAATTACCACTAGAGACGCTTTAGCGTACCACGCTACGCTAAAGCATCTCTGTTCTTTCTTAATTACGAATTACGAATTACGAATTACGAATTACGAATTACAAATTACGGGTATTCGTGAGAAACAAACGGAATTTCTACTACTTCACCCTCAGTTTCTCCCACTTGGACTTTTAAGCCCACGCCACCAGCTTTGGTGCGAATATAACCTAGTCCAAAGTAACCATCAGCGGTTTCTGTATAACTGGTAAGTTTGCCAACCTTTTCATCTCCAACTGCGATCGCACTTCCAATTTCCGCAGGGGCACTGAGACGAATGCCAAGCAAGTGTTGCTTTACACCTTTATATGTATTTAATCTGGCGATGGTTTCTTGCCCAATATAGCAACCTTTATTAAAAGAAATTGTTTGCCACAAGCCAACTTCCAGCGGATTATAATCATCTGTAAGTTCCGAATCTGAGGCGGGGCGACCTTGTAAGATTCGCAAAGCATCCCAGGCGCGATCGCTCATTTCTACCGCCCCAGCTTCTAACAATTTGTTCCACACCGAAGATTTATCAGTATAGGGAAAAGTGAAGGTGTATCCGGGAGCCGCTAACCCGCTACCCACTGCAACCCGCACTCCCTCAGCCGGAGCGATCGTGTATACTTGATGACTACCGTAAGGCTGCCCGATGAGTTCGCCAATACCCAACTTTTCTAAAACAGCGTCGCTTCCTGGGCCAATGAGGCTGAAGGTGTTGGTGTATTCTGTGATGTCAGATAATTCCACCTTATCGGCATAGAAAATATATTTATCCAGCCATTCCATAAGAAACTGGCGGCGGTTAGGTGAAACCAGCAAGATTACCGCATCTTCTCTAACGTAGGCGGTTGCTAAATCAATTGTTCTGGCTGTGGAAGTGACAAAAACCGTATCACAACCTTGTCCAGGCTTGAGTATTTGGAAATTGTTAGTACTTTGGTTGTGTAAAAAATTGAGGCGATCATCGCCAGCTACCTTGATGCGTCCCCAGGCGGTGCGATCGCATATTGCAACCCCAACTCTGGCGGCTTCGATAGCTGCTGCGTCTTTCTCGTCAAGTGTAGATGTTGGCATGGTGATGAGAAGTTGCCCTGTTTCAATGTTGTCGCACTGGAAATCTTAGCAAATAAGCGTTTGCGGCTTCAATCTACCTCTGGTTTTCTTCTGGCGTATAATCAAATCAAAAGAAAGTGCCGAACAATAAAAACTTATGAAACGAACTTTTACTGCAAGTATATGGCAGGAAAGTAACTGGTTTGTAGCACAGTGCTTGGAGATTGATATTGCTAGCCAGGGCGAGACTGAAACTGAGGCATTGGCTAATCTTGAAGAAGCTTTGTCACTGCATTTTGAACCACCAGTAGCTACTATTATTCCTCAAATTAAGACACTTCAGGTAGAAATAGGTGCCGCTTAAACCATTACCTTATCGTGAAGTTAAGCGTAGATTAGAGGCAGCAGGCTTTGAAGAAGTTAGCCAAAAGGGTAGTCACGTAAAGTTTGTCAAATCTACCGAAGAAGGAACCCGTACTGCGATCGCACCTCGTCATCGAGAAATTACTATCGGTACGCTGGGCAGTATTTTACGACAAGCTGGGATAAGTGGAGAAGAGTTTGAGGTTTTGTAAGGGCGGCGTAGGGGTGAAAGGGGTTATGGTTAAAGCGATCGCTTAAATGACGGAAAGTACCTATAAACATCTTTATCTGTGCAACACCCTCACAAAAAGCACGGTTTATTCCAGTACCTACTCAGATCATAATTTGGCTAAATCTTGCCGCAAACCCTGCCCAATATATAACTTGAGCAAGGCTTGAGGTGAGATATCTTGACTAGCTGCTACTTTTTCGAGCGATCGCAATGTATCTGTTGGTATCTTTATTGATACTGTCTCTGTTGCACGGGGTCTTAAGTGTAGTTCTTGTTCTTCTTCAGGCTTATTCATATTGCTTTTTTTCAGTGCTAGTAGTGAGATGATTTGTTGATTAGGATGGCGTGCGATCGTCTTTATTATGACAGTGCAATCACTGAGGTAAGTATTTTCATTAGTAATTTAAGCTGTACGTGCTTTAGCTAAACTTTCCCTCACATAATTAATTATGTCCTCTGAACAGTTTCAAGCAGCACACGACAGCATATACAACACTGGTACACGTCTTTTACAGTACCTTCAGGAAATTCGCCAAGGTCGCCTCAGTGAAGGAGATGATACCAAAGGTTTGCAGAGTGTCGAGGATGAGATCAACAAAGCTCTACACGCATTGAAAGAGCAAAAGTATCAAGTAGCTGTGATTGCAGCGATGAAGGCTGGCAAGAGTACCTTTTTGAATGCCGTGATCGGCGCTGATGTTCTGGCAAGTGAATCAGAAGCCTGTACAGTCTGCCGTACTGATATCCGACCAATTGACGCTAGCGCTACGCCAAGACTGTTGGAGTATCGACAGGGGCAAAAGAAACCTGTTGTTATTGCCGAGGGTGACTCTAGTGTGATTCGGCAAAAATTTTTAGAGCAAACTCACAAGCTTCGAGCCACAGCTAATCATGACAATACCACACGCTTTGAACTAGAGCATCCTATAGAGGCGATCAACAAACTGTCATCACTAACTGGTTTTACCTTAGTTGACACTCCAGGCCCCAACGAGTGGGAATCCGCAGGCTTTAGTACAGTTTCACTCAAGCAAACAGCTTTGGAAGCACTGCGAACATCTGATGCTATTTTGTTTGTTTTAGATTACTCATCCTTCAAAGACAATACTAATTCAGAGTTGCTTCAAGACTTGATAGCACAGCGTGGAGAATTCCTTGCAAAAAACACTGGGAAAATCTACTTCATTCTCAACAAGGTTGATCGAAAAGCAGAAGGAGATCGAGCAATTGATGATGTAATAGCAGATTTAAAGCAGGCTTTGATAGGATTTGGCATTCCAGATCCCATAATATATCCTACAAGTGCATGGCAAGGACTTTTAGCTAAATTAATCCAACAAGGTACAGCCAGCGATAGCCATTTAAAGAATTTCAAAACATTCTTTAGTGCTAAATATGCGATAGAGAATGAGGAAGGCGACTCTGTAACCCCTGCTCCAAAGAAAATTGCACCACAGGCTTTAAAAGATAGTTTTATTCCGACTATTGAAGAATCAGTAATTCAAACTGTAGTCCAAAACTCTGGGTGGAATCTTCTAAGTGATGTTTTGGCAAGTCTTATTAAGGCAGGTAAGTCCATTGAAGATACTCTGAACACACGGTTCATCGGTTGGGAGATGGAGATTGAAAGCCTTAAACAAAAAGTAGAAGAGTACAGAAAACGTGCTATTTCGGCTAAAAGAAAGGTTGAAGATGTCAAGAACTCTGTAGAGCAACAAAAACAGAAGTTAATGAAGGGCTTTAGCAAAGGAATTAATATGTTTGCTGAGGGTGCTAAAACTAACATACAAGATGAAATTGATCATATTGCTCACTCTAGGTCTGCTAAACCCCAAACAAAAATTCAAAATAACCCTCAAAAGATGGAAATACAAGAATTTAATACAGATAAATTGGGAGGAATTATAGAGGATTTGACTGAAGGTATACTTGATTTTTTTCCTGGTTTAAGAGGTTTAAGTAAAATATTTAGAGTAGGTGTTAAAGTTGGAGAATCCTTATTAAACTCTCTTACGAAATCTTTTCCCGAATATTTGAATAGCCAAGATTCTTATGTGGAGATAGAGCAAACCAAAATTGCTGATCCATATAAAATAAGAGTTAAGTCTAAAAAAGATGCTGAAACTATTAAACTCACAATTAATCAATTTTGCGCTCCGCATATTCAGAATTTATGGTTAGAAACGCAAGATAGGTTGGTTAGAGACGGAACAAAATTCCGAGAAGAATTAGTGCAAATAATCCAAAATGATATTCAAATGATATCAAATGAGTTATCTGATTATCTTGGACAAACTTTAGAAATTGAGTTTAATATTAATAAAATTCAATTTCCAAAATTTAAATTTAAAGGTATTGACGCAGTAATTCAACATCAACAAGATATCATTATTGGAAACAAATCAAAAAAGATAAGCGGGACTTGCTGTCAACCAGATTATTATGTTGATATTCCAATTCAAGGAAACGTTTACGACATTGACTTAAAAGAAACAGCAAGGTTAATTCAGCAAAAGATAGATGAGCAAGTTTCGAGAAACCAACACCTACTAGAGCAAGTTATTGATAAACAGGTATCGAAAGACTTCAGAGATGCAGAACAGCAAATTAATGACTACATGAACAAGTTTCAAGAGCAGTTTGACAACGTGTTGAGAGAACGCGAAACTAGAGAGGCCGAAAAGGAGCAAATTCTTGCGACTGTTGAAACTCAGAAAGTAAAACTTAATGAATATTTGAGCGAATTGGCTCCTATTCAAGCATCTTTAAATAATTGGAAGGCAGTATAAACTCTTAGAGGTTGTTTGAAAAGTCCTCTTGTCGGTATCAAAAGTTTTAGATCCCCCTAAATCCCCCTTAAAAAGGGGGACTTTGACTCCAGTTCCCCCTTTTTTAAGGGGGGTTAGGGGGGATCAAAAGTGCCTAAAGTTACAGAGAGAAACTTTTCAAACATCCTCTTAGGTAGGCGGCTAAGACAGCCTTAAAAAGCTCATTAACCCACGCACGCCGCTGGGTTTCGTTTGTATCGCCCCAGAATTCTATTCTGAGGGCATTTTATTTGTTACCCTTCTGGTAATTTAGCAAACGCCTGCTCAACTAACTCCTTTGACTTAGCATCCAAACGCAGCCAATCTACTTCACCAAATTCATCGATTAAACTAGTATCAATATCAGCAACTTCTTTCTGTGGTGTGTATTCAAGAAAACACACTTCATAACACAGTTCCCACAAATCGATACTTGCTTCTTGCTGTTGACGCTGCAAACGTAGATGATATCCTGGATGGGGCATCGGCAGACGAGTCAGAGTCTTTCTGATTTCATCTGCTTCTTGAGGCGTTGCAGTTTCCATTGCTTGCAACAGTTCAGTCACCAATGCTTTGATTTCATCAGTGGTGCTAGGCGGCCAAATCAGGACATCATGGTAAGTTCCCGTCCAGGAAGATTCATCAAGCAGCTTGCGGATGTTGTCGATAACGCGAATGAAAGCAGGTTGCATGAGAATTTCAGCCTGCTGCCATGCAACTGGATTTGTTATTTTAGGTGGCATTGGTAATAAACAGGGGCACTAAAAGAAAAATAAACAGTCTGCGTTTATTAAAAAGCTGCGTTTTTAATCTAAATCTTTTCTCAAGATAGCGGATTTCATTGAAGAAAATTTGGAGATATTTATTACCAGCTGGAAAATTAGGTAATAACTCTGGGGAGGGAATATGATAGGCAAGCTACTAGACCATCGTTACCAAGTAATTCGAGTCCTCGCGATGGGAGGATTTGGTCAAACATACATTGCCCAAGATACTCGGCGGCCCGGCAACCCTATTTGCGTTGTCAAGCACCTCAAACCCGGAACTGACCCCAGAGTTTTTGATACTGCTAAACGCCTGTTCAACAGCGAAGCCGAAACCTTAGAAAAACTGGGCAACCATGACCAAATACCCAGGCTACTAGCGTATTTTGACGAAAACCAAGAATTCTATCTAGTACAAGAATATATTGAAGGACACACCCTAGCTGAAGAACTTATACCTGGTAAGCGCTGGAATGAAAGCCGAGTAATTCAACTGTTGCAGGAAGTTCTGGAAATTCTCGAATTTGTCCATCGCCAAGGCGTGATTCACCGCGATATCAAACCGGATAATATTATCCGTCGCGCCTCAGATAATAAGTTCGTTTTAGTTGATTTTGGAGCAGTGAAGCAACTGCGTACACAGATGGTAACAGTGGGCGGACAACCCTCTGCCACAGTCGTTATCGGTACTCCTGGCTATATGCCCACAGAACAAGGGCAAGGTAAACCTCGTCCCAACAGCGACATCTATTCCCTTGGCATCATTGCCATTCAAGCACTAACAGGATTACAGCCGACAGAATTGCAAGAAGACCCAGAAACGGGGGAAATCATCTGGCGTCATTCAGTAACCGTAAACCATCGACTGGCGGCAGTGTTAACTAAGATGGTGCGTTATCACTTCAAAGACCGCTACCAAAACGCTACAGAAGCACTGCAAGCGTGTAAAGACGCGATTAATCCTGTATCTACACTTTCCATACCTCAAGAAGCCGCCAAAAGTTCTAGTTACCAAGCAGGCAAATCTCAGCCTCAAGTATCTCGGTTGCAAACTGTTGCAGTTGCACCAGCAAATCCTGTCAAACCTGCGCGTCAAGACTCTAGTAAATCCGACCCCTGGCCGATATTAATCGGTATATTATTAGCGGGTAGTGCGGCTGCCTTGGTAGCAAATGTATATCCAAATGTAAAAAATTTAGCTTTAAATCTTACAGGTAAGGATACCGCTTTAGCAAACAAATGCTCGGCTGTTGTCGTCGGAAATTCTAATATTCGTTCTGAACCTAGTTCGATAAATTCTGATAATGTTTTGCAAACAGTTGCTGATAACACCAATTTCGAGGTGACTGGCAAGCGGACAAGACGAGGTTGGATAGAAGTTAAACTTAAATCTGGTCGTTTGGCTTGGGCACACTCGGATGTGATAACCAATAATCAAGAATGGGGTTCTTGCCTGCGCGACAAGGGCATTGCAACTAAGATTGTAGATGATAGTAGCTTGATTGCGACTCGAACAATTCCCAAGGCAAAACCAAAATCGAGGAATGTAGTCACTCCATCACCAGAAAAGCCAAAAGGGTCAACTGATGATGGTGGGAAATCAGAACGATCGCAGCCTAATGATAACAGTGCCAATATTATAGAACAAGCCAGAAAGAAGTACGAATCAGGAGATATAGTGGGAGCGATCGCACTTTTAAGATCGATTCCGGCAAATGCTGCTTCTGGTATCCAAGAGACAGGCAAAATGATTGCTCAGTGGCAGGAAGATTGGGCTAAGGCGGAGGCGTTATCTAATGAGATCAACAAAGCAATAGATGATGGTAAATGGGATAAAGTTTTAGATTATAGAAACCATCCAGAAAAATTGCCTAATACTCAATATTGGCGAAACAAAATAGAACCATTATTTAAACAAGCGGCCGAAAATATAGCAAAACAGGCATTACCTAAAGTAGAAAATCAAGGTAATCAGAAGAGTACCGAACAAAAACTTCCTGATACTAACCAACCTGCCACTACAGAGAGTCCTAATGCTACAGAAACTCCTCAAAGTGGTTTTTAACAGTTACGAGTGCTAAGTGAAGAAAGAGTACTCAGCAATGATGTATGCGGGTATTAGCCCCGCTCCCGCTAACGTAACTCAGCACTCTTCATACTTTCAAATTACAATAAACCTCGTTTTCCATTGGGGCGCACAGTCATCCAATTTGTTTTTGCTAGTGCTAGCTGCTCATCAGAAATTTTGGCACTGGTGAGATTAGCACCACACAAATTAGCTCCTCGGAGGTTAGCATTGCTAAGATAAGCATTGCTGAGGTCTGCACCTCGCAGGTCTGCCCCTTCTAAATCAGCATGGTTAAAGTATGCTTTGGTCAAATTAGCATCTTTAAGATTTGCTCGAGTGAGACTGGCTCTGCCAAAGTCACTATTGTGAAGATTAGCTCCCTGAAGATTGGTTTTTTGCAATTGAGCAGAATGGAAATTTGTTTGGGATAAGTCAGCCCCTTGCAGATTCAGCAAATTTAAATTGTGTAGGGCAAAATCCCGTCTTCCCTTCAGATAGGCTGTTAATAAACTTTGGGTATCTAACTTCCGCTCAACTCTAGAATTTTGAACTTGTGAACCATTACTGTTGCTGTTAGCTAAAGTGGTTGATTTGGCCATTCCAGAACCCTGGTGTAATCCACCCGCTTCTGCTGCCTTGGCTCGTCTAGCGCGAATTGCTGCCGCTACCTGTGCTACTCCTGTATTGCTAACACCAGTAGAAGGGTGATTAGATAAAACAGCAGAATTTTCCAGGTAGTTATGTGTTCGCTCTTTAGATCCACTATCAGATTTAATCAGTAAACCCTTGGCTAAACTATCTAAGTATGGTTCTATTTCCAAGGCTCTGAGAACTTCTGCCGCTGACTGATAGCGACTACGTACAGACACGTCTAACATTTTTCGCAAGACATTGCTCAAGTGGTCACTCACTTGCACAAGCTGCTCCCACATCATCTCGCCGGTGTTGGGATTGTAATCTAAATCTTTAGGAGTTTTGCTAGTCAGTAAATAAATGCATGTCACCCCCAGTGCATAAATGTCACTGGCGTAGACTGGACGCATAGCCATTTGCTCTGGAGGCGCAAAACCAGGAGTACCAATGGCATAAGCAGTTAATGCTGTCTGTCCTGATGGACTTGCCGCACCTTGACTGATTTGGTTTTTGACGGCACCAAAGTCAATGAGTACCATTCTGGCATCTTGAGTGCGGCGAATTAAGTTGGCTGGCTTGATATCACGATGAATCACCTTTTGCTCGTGGATGTATTGGAGAAGTGGCAAAACTTCGCTCAAAAATTGCTTGACTCCAGTTTCGCTCAAGATGCCGTTAAGTTTGACCTCCTCCTGCAAGGTATCACCACTGATGTATTCTTGAACTAAGTAGAATTGCTCATGATCTTCAAAATAATCTAACAATCTTGGTACTTGGGGATGATTGCCAATCTTACCTAGAGTTTTGGCTTCTCGCTCAAAGAGTTCTCTGGCCATCTGTAAAACGTGTGGGGCGCTTCCTGATGGGCGTAATTGTTTGATTACGCAACTCGGTTCTCCTGGTAGGCCTTGATCATTGGCTAAGAAGGTTGCTCCAAAGCCACCCTGACCTAATGGTTTGATCACCTGATAGCGATCGCGCAACAGTAGTTGCGAGCCACAAGACTGACACCTTTGGCTATATGCCAAATTTTCTGGATTGGGACAGGTAGGATTTAAGCAGTAGCTCATGCACTCTCAACTCGCTGCACGAATAATCACGGGGAGTGTTATACTCCCTTTCAATTATTTAGATATTAATCAACTCCTGCCAGGTCATTTTTGCTGGAAATCCTTTGAAGAGTTGCTAAAGTTTAGCTAAAATTACGTAAATCGACTGCTAGAACAAGATAATTTATTATACTTACACGGGTAAATTTGGAGGGCAGTGCCCAATGCCAGTTGCTTTACTTGGAGAAACTCCAAGACCACACTGGCTCTCCGACAGAAAATCGCTGTAGGATTTTGGATGCCCAAATTTGGAGGCAATTTAGCTAGCTTTCATGTTTACACTAATCAATTGTTCGATAAGGGCAAAAACGTCACTACGGCTGAGTTTCTCTTTACCATTAGCAAGGGCGTCAAGAGTTCCATTAGCCAAGGTTAAGGGAATTTGGCAAAAATCTAAGGCTGGGCCAGTAGGAAGGTCTTTAGTATAAGCTTCTGCCAGGGCTAGATTGCGCCGGGCATACTCTTGCATATTTTCTACATTCCAACCCTCTGGGAAGAATTCTACCCCACGCCCCAAATCTTCAGTATGGTTACGCAGGATATTAACTGCTTGCAAGCCCCGACCAAATCCAATTGCCTGGGTACGGTTCGTTTGTGTTCCATCGTACCAAGCCCATAAGTCCGAAAGTAACAATCCCACTGCACCTGCAACCCCAAAGGTATAACGATCCAAATCAGCTTCTGTGGAAATTTTCCAGTTTCTTTCTGCCCAATAAGCCATCCGGTCTGCCATTGCAGCAGTGGCATCCCAAATTCGAGGTGCAATGGTGTCTGGTGCTAGCAGCGACCATTCTCTAATGCTCAAAGTGACTTCTTCTAATGAATTCTCATACCCACTAAATCCTGCAAAGAAAGCATCTACCGCGAAGCCATCAACCCCTGCCTGTAATGTCAGGCTAATGCTTCTTAATAACTTCGCTTTAGTAACATTATCTAATTCAGGATGATCTTCAATTTCATCAATGGCACGCATACACAAATATGCTGATGCTACTGCTTCTTGCAATCCTGGCGGTAAAAGACTAATTGGTATATAAAAAGTTCGGCTAGTTTCTTTGAGGATTTGCAATGCATCTCTACGTAAATTCATGTTTTCACTCCCCGCTTGATTTTTGCACCACATGAAGTTTGCAGTTTTTTGATGATACTGGATATAGTTTTGACTAAACCTTAAAAACTATAGACTATAAGATACGCTAGTATTTCATCTAAAAATTAATAGTTTTGGTGTTGCAATTAACAAAAGTCTCAAATTGATCAAAGTCTAGTCCAGTATATAGGTTTTTGGTTGCAAAAATGTGTGAGGTGTCGTTTGATATAGCTTTCATAAACTTTTAATATAGATATAAAGAATTATGGTAATATTTGGCTGAATATCACAAAATTTTTCCATGAGCAAACATGCATTTTATGGATTTGAAAGCGTTTAAAGTCTGCGTTAATCTGACTAAAAAAGTGTAATTATTGTATATATAAAGACAATTTAGGAACAGATGACAACGAATAACAGCATTGGTACGCACCTTTAGATGCGAACAGCGGTTTTCCGAAGAATTAAGGTAAGTTAAATTGGACACAGAGGGCTGCGACGGTCTACGTCTACGCTAATCAGATATTGACCATAACCCATAACCATAAGTTCCCGTATATTTACTACATTGACAATAAAAAAGTGGGCTGTTTGCCCACTCAACAAAAAGTTTCTGAATATTTTTACCTAGAACTGATGCGACCAAAGGAATTAAGGGTTTAACAAGAGAGGCAGGAAGCAGGAGAAATAGAAGAATATTGTCCTCTGTCTCCTGCGGCAACGAGAGGGAGCAACGGTCTAAGTCCCCCACCAAAATCTCTGCCTACTTCATTTGTTTTCCATTGGTGTCAGCCCATTAATGGCTGGCCCGTTGATTACCTGTCCCTGCGTATTAAACCGCGAACCGTGACACGGGCAATCCCAGGTTTTTTCTGAAGAATTCCAGGCGACGATACAATTGAGGTGAGTACAGATTGCAGAATGTTCGTGTAATGTACCGTTTTCATCTCGATAGGCTGCGACTTTTGTCAAACCATGCCGCACTACTGCACCTGTACCGGGAGTGACTTTTTCGACGGAATCAACATCCCCTGGTGTCACCCACTCTAAATACTGGGCAGCAACGTTGAGATTCTCAGATATAAAATCACCTACTCCACCAATTCTCGCACGCGATGGGTCATAAAGCTCTGCCCAGGTATTCTTTCGCCCTAAAATCAAATCTGTTAAGAGTATGCCCGCGATCGTGCCGTGGGTCATTCCTATGCCTGTATCACCGGTGACGATGTAGACGTTTTCTTCGTCAAAGGGGTTTTTGCCAATGTAGGCTATACCATCATCAGAATTCATTACCTGACCTGACCAGCGAAATAAAACTTCCTGTGCCATCGGGAAACGTTCTCGTGTCCATGTCTCAAGTTTGGCATATCGTGAGGAAGCATCGTCAGCTTGTCCGGTTTTGTGGTCTTCGCCGCCAACAATTAAGACATCATACTGTTCGTCAATGCTTTGCGTTCGCACGTAGTGGTAAGGATCGAGGGTATCCCAGTAAAGCGCTTTAAAAACAGAATCGTGAGGCACTTTTGCACCGATGACAAAAGTCATATATGGAGCCTGCTTAAAATGCATAGTAGCCAAGTTACTGATGGGTGAGTTGGTGGCTACTACCACAGCATCAGCTGTTACAACTTTACCACTGCTCGTCTCAACGCGGGCGGGTAAACCACCTTTGATTTTTTCTACGTGCGTCCCTGTGTAAATTCTACCACCACGGCGTTGAATGGCTTCTGCAAGCCCACTTAGATACTTCAGCGGGTCAAATTGCCCTTGTTGGGGAAAGCGTAGACACACTCCTGTATCAAAATCAGTTAGCGGCGCTTTTTTCACCATTTCTACATCAGTAAGTCCAGCTCGGTGTACTGCTTCTAACTCCTGCTGAATCTCATCTATTGATTTTAGGTCTGGGGGAAAAAGATAGCCGTCAAGTCGCTCAAAGTCACAGTTAATGTTTTCTTGAGTAGCGATCGCCTCTATAGTATTAATTGCTGTTGCATGACTTTGGGCAACAAGTTTTGCACCCTCTTTACCGTGCATTTGCTCCAGTTCGTGGTAACGATAAGTTAGCACGTTCGATAGGTGTGCTGTTGTTCTTGCCGTTTGACCGCCACCAATGGGGCCATCATCTAACACGACTACTGACTTACCTTCGCGGGTTAACATATAGGCAGTTGACATCCCCGCTATCCCAGCACCGATAACGCACACATCTGCATGAGTATTTTCGGTAAGCACAAGTTGATCTGGGACTTCTGCCGTTGTCATCCAAATAGAAATAGTTTTACCAGAGTCGTTTCGCATATTCTTATAGAGTCTCAAGCCAAATTTAGTTACTGGAAAGAAAGTTTTAGGGATAAGGGCGATGGCAAGGTAATAGGACTTATGCACAAGATATTTCCCAACTCCTTAACAAGTTGGCTCTAGAGAGTCATCCTTTTTTTAAGGCTTGGTTGAGGGAGCGATTTTTCAGATTTTCAGTGTGTAGGTCTTGACTAAAAAGGAAGGAGAAATGAAAAGTATTTTCGCGTTTTCCTTTTTTGTTGTGCCTCAATATACCTTACAATCCTTGCTAAAACTAAGTTAAGATGTGTATTCCAGCTTGTTGTTTTGTAAGTCTAAACTATTATTTATAAATAAAGTATCTGTAGCATGATAGACATTGAAAATATACTTTATTGGGGATGAAGTTGGCAGAAAAATATACTATGAAAAGAGGTGAGATTCTTCTATAATTTCTTTATATTTTGATTAAGCATGAATTATCAATATGGGTGAAGCTATTAGCTTGTAGTGCTAATCCCAGATTATGGTGAGAGATTTCAAAATTAGGGTCGAGGCGTAAGGCTTGTTGGTAGGCGGCGATCGCCTTTGATTTCTTGCTCAGGGATAATTGTGCGATCGCTATTGGCCAATTCTCAAAGGAAACAAAGCGATACCTGCGGCGGGTTGCACCAACGCCTTTTTAACTCGGCAGTTCGTGTTCAAAGGTGCAAACTTCGAGTTCAGAGGTGGAATTATGAGGTTTTGAAGGGGAGCGTAGAACCACAGGATCGCACATTGCCTCAATGCAATCCTTGATACAGGCTACATTATTAATTAGCTCAATTTCTCTGCTGCGCGTCCAAGCAGCAACTCGTCGTCAGGCATCGCCTCTGTAAAACCCGAAATGACTAACGAAGAACTGCTGCAAATTATTGAACAAGCTGTCAGAGACAAGGTGACAGAATTAGACCTTTATTTTAAAGGCTTAACAACGCTGCCACCGGAAATTGGCCAACTCACCAACCTGCAAACCCTCAACCTCGACAGTAATCAACTGAGCAGTCTGCCACCGGAAATTGGCCAACTCACCAACCTGCAAACCCTCAACCTCGACAATAATCAACTGAGCCTGCCAACAGAAATTGGCCAACTCACCAACCTGCAAACCATCGACCTCTTCATTAATCAACTGAGCCTGCCAACAGAAATTGGCCAACTCACCAACCTGCAAACCCTCGACCTCAACAGTAATCAACTGAGCAGTCTGCCACCGGAAATTGGCCAACTCACCAACCTGCA
>NZ_JBDNJQ010000075.1:0-38226 GCF_051172895.1 Nostoc sp. CALU 1950
GATTATTGTAGAGACGGCGATTCATCGCGTCTTTTGCCTTAACCGAACCGTATTGAGGGCTATGTAGGATTCATTGCACGCAAACCATGATTATAAATACCTGATCTCAAATCCAATATCTATTTTTTTTGCTATGGTGATCCCAAAGGAATTGTTAAGTGCTTACGAGGTGTAAATCAAGTAATTAGTTGATTCTGTAGTATAAAATACTGCAAACTGCACATAAAAATTATCTATAAAGTGCATCTGTTTTGTTACTTAGTAGGTTGGGAAACACGCGTTTCAATATCTTCTAACGTTTGTAACAATAAACGAGTTGCCTGCAATTTCCAACCCCATTTTTGAATTCTATAAGCTAATACAGTTCCAACTACAGACGCTAATAAGCCTATGGGTTGATTTAAAGAAATTCCCAATAACAAACCCAATCCAGCAATTCCCCAAAATGGTAAGGCTACTGCCTGTCTTTGTTCTTCTACAACTTGGGTAATTATATTAGTTTTCATAGTAGCAAGTAATGTCTCCTTGACTTGCTGCTGTTCTATTCTCGACACTGTTAAACCTATTTTACGGCGTAGTTTTTCTATTTTGCGAGCATCAGTGCTGTATTCAGTTAGCTCATCTTCTGCCATTTTCAGGAGTCTTTCTAGTTGCGCCATCGTGGATTGTATCTGGTATTTTGATAAAGTAATTAACCCGAATAATTGTTAAATTTTATTGCTTATTGCCTTGATTTCATCGCTAAATCTGAAACCACGCGACAGAATCAAAAATCTAAAATTGAATATGGGAAAAATATAGTACGAGTTATGCACTTACAAGTTGAGTATAAACTTAAAAGGTAATATTTATGGCTACAGTATCTAAAAGCACTTTATCTCTATCTGCCCAAGAGCGATCGCTCATTCTCTGGTTTGATGAAGTTGGTATTGCTGATATACCCGTAGTTGGTGGTAAAAATGCCTCACTTGGCGAAATGATTCAACAGCTAACGCCCAAAGGCATTAACGTTCCCACAGGATTTGCCACCACTGCTTACGCTTATCGTTATTTCATTCAATCAGCCGGCTTAGAAGCAAAGCTACGTAAACTCTTTGCTGACTTAGATGTTGAAGATGTGAAAAATTTACGAGAACGGGGAAAAAAAGCGCGATCGCTCTTAATCCACACCCCGTTTCCTGTAGAATTGCGAGAGGCGATCGCCACAGCCTACCAAAGTCTTTGTGAACGATATCATGCAGAGACAGATGTAGCAGTCCGTTCTAGCGCCACCGCTGAAGACTTACCCGATGCTAGTTTTGCCGGACAACAGGAAACTTATCTCAACGTTGTCGGTGCCGAAGGAGTTTTAGCAGCTTGTCATAAATGCTTTGCTTCCATATTTACCGATCGCGCCATTTCTTATCGTCACGCCAAGGGATTTGACCACTTTAGCATTGCTTTAGCTGTGGGCGTGCAAAAAATGGTGCGCTCTGACTTGGCAACCTCTGGGGTGATGTTCTCCATTGACACAGAAACCGGATTTAAGGATGCGGCACTAATTACAGCCGCCTATGGTTTAGGCGAAAATGTTGTCCAGGGGTCTGTAAATCCAGATGAATACTATGTTTTTAAACCAACTTTAAAAGCTGGTTTCCGCCCAATTATTGATAAAAAATTGGGCAGTAAAGAACTGAAAATGATTTATGATGACGGTTCCAAATTTACGAAAAATGTTTCGGTTTCGCCCAGTGAAAGAGGCAAATTTGCCCTGAATGATGAGGAAATTTTACAACTAGGAACTTGGGCATGTTTAATTGAAGATCATTATTCTCAAGTCCACGGTACATTGACTCCAATGGATATCGAATGGGCAAAAGATGGCATTACAAACCAACTTTTTATTGTGCAAGCGCGTCCCGAAACCGTCCAGTCGCAGAAGACGGGAAATGTGTTGCGGAGTTATCGGTTGGTATTGGGAAATGGGGAAAAATCTTCCCACTCGTCACTTCATAATTCCCAATCCCCAATTCCCCTGGTTACGGGAAGTGCAATTGGAGAAGCTATTAGTCAAGGGAAAGCCCGCTTAATTTTAGATGTTCAGAAACTAGACCAGTTTCAAGTTGGGGAAGTTTTGGTGACAGAAAGAACTGATCCTGATTGGGAACCGATTATGAAACGCGCCAGTGCAATTGTCACCAATTCTGGTGGTAGAACGTGTCATGCAGCCATTATTGCGCGAGAATTGGGTGTACCTGCGATCGTCGGATGCGGCAATGCTACAGAAATCTTGAAACCTGGTCAAGAGGTAACAATTTCTTGCGCTGAAGGGGAAGAAGGAAAAGTTTATGCAGGCTTATTACCTTTTGAAGTTGAAGAAGTTCCTTTAGAGAACTTACCCCGAACCCGCACTCAAATTTTAATGAATGTGGGTAATCCCCAAGAAGCACTAAGTTTATCCGCAATTCCCAACGATGGCGTAGGTTTAGCACGGACAGAATTTATCATCGCTAACCAAATCCAAATTCATCCAATGGCGTTGATTCACTATGACTCATTAAAAGATGAATTTGTCAAAGCTAAAATTGCTGATATTACCTCGCTTTACGACCAGAAACCCCAATATTTTGTAGATAAATTAGCCCAAGGCATAGGTAGAATTGCAGCGGCATTTTATCCCAAACCAGTAATTGTCCGAACCTCAGATTTCAAAAGTAATGAATATGCCAATTTATTAGGTGGGCGACAGTTTGAACCCCATGAAGAAAACCCAATGCTGGGTTGGCGTGGAGCGGCACGTTACTATGATGAAGGCTACAGAGAAGCTTTTGCCCTAGAATGTCATGCCATCAAAAGGGTGCGGGAAGAAATGGGTTTGACAAATGTGATCCCGATGATTCCTTTTTGTAGGACTCCCGATGAAGGGCGTTTGGTTTTGGCAGAGATGGCAAAAAATGGTTTAAAGCAGGGAGTTAACGACTTGCAGGTTTATGTGATGTGCGAGTTGCCCAATAATGTGATTATGGCTGAGGAGTTTGCTGAGGTATTTGATGGCTTCTCCATTGGTTCTAATGACTTAACTCAGTTGACACTGGGGTTAGATAGAGATTCGGCATTAGTGGCGCGGTTGTTTGATGAACGCAGCCAGGGTGTGAAGCGAATGGTAAAAATGGCCATAGAAGCGGCGAAAAAATGCGATCGCAAAATCGGCATTTGTGGACAAGCACCCAGCGATTATCCAGAATTTGCTCAATTTTTGGTGGAACAAGGAATTGACTCGATTAGTTTGAATCCAGATTCGGTCTTAAAGACGATGCTGGAAGTGGCAAAAGTCGAAGGTACTAATTCGTAATTCGAGTAATTTATGCCAGTTAGAGACCGTTACCACGAAAACTTGAAGAATGCCCTAATTAAAGATGGCTGGAATGTTACTGACGATCCTTTTCATCTAAAGTGGGGAAAAAAGGATCTTTACGTAGATTTGGCAGCCGAAAAGTTGCTCATAGCAGAAAAAGGAACAGAGAAGATTGCTGTAGAAATCAAAACCTTCAGTGGCGACTCAGAAGTAGCAGACCTAGAACAGGCCATTGGTCAGTACTTTACCTACCTTGCTGTCATGAGCCGCAATTATCGAGATAGGGTTTTGTATATAGCTGTTCATGAGGATGTTTTTACTGATATTTTTGAGGAAGAGCCGCTTGGTAAACTTATATTGGAAGACTACAAAATTCCTCTGATCGTTTTTAATCCAAAGCGGGAGGTTATTGTCCGATGGGTAATCTGGAACAATACAGGCAGCTAATTTGCAGCATTCTTACTGAACACACAAAGATTCCCTACTCTTACGGTGATATTCAGCATGAAACTATCTTTGATCGAGAACAGGATCGATATTTGGTGATGATTCTTGGTCGAGAACCAGTGCCAGAACTCTCTCCAACTGCAACGCGTCGCGTTCACGGCTGTCTAATTCACATTGATATTATAGATGGCAAAATTTGGATTCAACGTGATGGCACTGAAGAGGGGTTAGCAACGGAATTAGTAAAGGCAGGTATCCCAAAGGATCGGATTGTATTAGGGTTCCGGTCTGAAGAACTGCGGAAAAATTCAGAATTTGCAATCGCATAGCCAACGGTAGTTAAACTTCTGGATAATTGCTCATAGCATAGCGATCGCCATATTTTGTTTGTGTAATTGTCTACAACACTTTTGACTACTCAACCATAAGTATCTTAGTATTTTGCAGAATGCCAATTTAGCTTAGTCAAAAGCAAGATGACAAATCTTTGGGAAACCGAACGCTTGATTATTCGCGGTTGGATACCCGAACGCGATGCCGAACAAGCATTTGTAATTTACAGTGACCCAGAAGTTACGCGCTTTCTTGGTAAAGCTTCTCTCGTTACAAGTGTTGAGTCACAGCGTCAACGTTTGATTGACAACATCGAGCGATTCCACCGACGCAACAATGGTACCGGTTCTTGGGCAATTGTCGAAAAGGAAACTACAACAATTGTGGGAACTATCCTTCTTAAACAATTGCCCGACAAAGATGATTTACCCACTCAAGATTATGAGGTAGGCTGGCACTTACGGCGAGCTTCTTGGGGTAAAGGGTATGCAACAGAAGCAGGACAAGTTATGCTCAACTACGGATTTAGTGTTCTGAACCTGCCACTGATTTATGCCGTAGTGAAACCAGAAAATCATGCTTCAATCCGTGTAACTCAAAGACTGGGTATGAAACCAATAGGACGAACAAACAAGTATTACGGTATTGAACTACTCCTGTTCCAACTAGATGCACCTGTAAGAATAGGGAATAGGGGGTATTAATTATTAACCAATGCCCAATGACAAATGACCAATGACAAATGACCAATGACAAATGACCAATGACTAAAAAGTGGTTCCGAATTGGGATTGTGAGTGTATTTCTTCTCTCACTTGCCTTACGGTTTTGGGGACTGGAGCGATTTAACACTCTGGTATTTGATGAAGTTTACTTTGCTAAATTCGGTAATAATTACCTCACGCATACCCCATTTTTTAATGCTCATCCGCCGCTGAGTCAATATATTATTGGTATCGGCATTTGGATTGGTAGTCACATTCCTTTTTGGCACGATACTGTAAATGGACTGACAGGTTCATTGCGCTCGCCTTGGACTTATCGTTGGATAAATGCCCTCACAGGCTCATTTATTCCTGTAGTTGTGGCTGCGATCGCTTATCAGTTGAGTTATCGTCGTACCTTTGCAATACTTGCAGGTTTGTTCACAGCCTGTGATGGCCTTTTTCTAGTTGAGTCTCGCTATGCCCTGAACAATATTTATATTGTCATCTTTGGTTTGTTAGGGCACTGGTTTTTATTATTGGCATTAGATAACCAAAATCGGCGACGTTCATTTTGGTTAGTTCTTGCTGGCATCAGTTTTGGTGCGTCAGTTGGTACTAAATGGAATGGTTTATGGTTTCTGTTGGGTGCTTATCTGATTTGGGTAACAGCGTGGGTAATTAGTTTGATACATTCTTTTCCTAACCCCAAACTCGGAGGCAGGAGGCAGGATAGCACAGAGGTAGCGAGTCCGCGAGTGTCGGCAGAAGGTGGAAGTCATGAGGTAGAAGGCGTAAGTCAGGAGTCAGGAGTTAGTACTTATTCTCCCTTAGCCCCCTTATCTTCCTCATCTCAAACACCACTACAAAACTTGACTCAGCTAAATATTTTTCAAATGCTGTTTTATCTAGGAATTATCCCAGCTTTTATCTACAGTATCATCTGGATTCCCCACCTTCAACTAGATAAAACTTATGGATTTATTGCAGTACATCAGCAAATTTTAAAGTTTCACTTACAGCTAGGTGGCAATAGTCCCAACGTGCATCCTTACTGTGCTGCCTGGTACAAATGGCCGTTGATGACTCGACCAATGGCATATTATTATCAAACAGCTAAAAGTATCACCGAACCTTTACCTGTAATGGGGCCTCCTTTGCCTGCCGGTGCTGGAAAAGTTATTTATGATGTCCATGCAATGGGTAATCCATTTTTGTGGTGGTTTGGTGTTGCTGCCATGTTGTTTATAATTGGGTTGCTGGTGTCGCAAGCCGTTATTTTTTTGGTAAAGGAAAAGCGTTTTTCTGTACCTGCAACTCTGAGTGTTGATACTTGGATTGCATTGTATTTAGTTATCAATTATGCAGCTAACTTATTACCTTGGGTGAAGGTGACGAGGTGCGTTTTTATTTACCACTATATGTGTGCAGTAGTATTTCTCTTTTTAGCGATCGCTTGGTTTGTCGATCAATGCCTTCGCAGTTATTATCAACAACTGCGGGCGCTAGGTGTCACCATTACTTTTATCATTCTGGCTGCTTTTATTTTTTGGATGCCAATTTATTTGGGTTTACCTCTCTCACCTCACGATTATAAGCTGCGAATGTGGTTCAACTCTTGGATTTAGTCAAAGGGATATTGTCTAAACAGGGCATTAAATCCTAATCGGAAGCAAAGCGTCTTGGGACTGCACTCCTAAATCCAATTAGTGATCGCCAAAAAGTGTGTCGAAGCACACGGAAGTGAAGTTGTAGTCAATAGTATGTGCAGCATTCTTGTTTGAGATTGGTATTAGCTATAGGACTCATATTTGATTTCTGAAAAAACTCAGTACAACTAAGAAGCTTTCTTGACTGTAGCAAGATTGCCTATTGCCTATTGCCTGCCTACGCAAATTAGTTCAGAAATCAAAGCGGATTCCTATGTATCCTTTTGAATTACAAAAATATTTTTACTTGTAAATAAAATGTACAGTGATAATACTATATTGTCGTATTTAGCCTAATATTTCATGGAAATTTAACGGTTAATTTACGGAATTTCCATATATGAGTTGTAGCTTGATATATACCTGATTTATACTACATATATTACACATGATACATAAAATAATGTAAGCTATTAGGGTAATCACTAGTACAGCACGGCGTAAATAAATCACTTATTCCCAATCAACAAAACCCTTACGCTGTCTTCATTTTGACTTTTGGCTTCCGCCTTGCGGTACTAGCCCCTAAAAAGATTTGTTTGTAAGTGCTTGATAAATTATATGTCAAGCATAAGGCTTTTATGCGTCTACAAAACTAGCAATTCTACGTTTATGTCCGACTATCAAACGAAACCTGAAAACAACTACTTAGATGTATCTACTGGTAAGTGTTTAACAGAGTTTCAGCGGAAACTGCTATTACAAAATTTGCACAAAAGTTTACCTGAATCCTACCGTCAACGAATTGAAATTATGTTGTTGGCAGATGAAGGGAAAACTCAAACAGATATCTGTCAAAGCTTGGGATGTTGTGCAGCAACAGCACGACATTGGACACACATAGCTCGGGCTGGGATGGCGCACCAATGGCAAGATTGCCCCATTGGTCGCCCGAAGGCTGTGAATGATCAGTATTTGGAGCGTTTGAAGCAACTAGTTAACAACAGTCCTCGCGATCATGGCTATGCTTTTCGTCGCTGGACAGCAAACTGGCTTGCGAAACATCTAGCAAAGGAATTTGGGATTGAGGTAAGCGATCGCCATATCAAGCGACTGCTCAAACAGATGGGATTATCCACACTACCAAAACCTAGCAATTATGAAGCAAATAGCAATGAACAGGCTCAGGGTTCCAAAATTTTGATTAGTGACCTCAAATCCGCAGCTATTCCCGATGATACCGAATTTTTACCTATTAACTTTGCAAAATTAGGAAAAGATTTAGACATTTATGGCGCAAGATATATCTGCTCAGTTAGTAACTTTGCAACAGTTAAACAATACTCTGGGTTATTCTCTTTCGACAGAGGAATTTCAACACTGTCTTGAACAAGTTAAATTTATCAACCCAAAAGTCGGCAAATTCTGGCAAGGAACTGATGCTAAAGCTGGCATATATATTGCGATCGCTGGAAAAGTCAGGTTACTGGATGGCCGCGATGAGTTAATCGCTACTTTGGAGGTGGGAGAGTCCTTTGGGGAATTTACCTTATTTAAGGAGGGTGACTTCAGACCTTATGCAGCAAGGGCTTCAGTAAACTTGCAATTATGCTTCATTTCTGGAGAGGTATTGTGGCCACTGATGGCTAGATATCCACAAATTCGGGAGCATTTGTGGGCTAGGGCGCTATCTCGTAATCCCCAACAGGTAGATTCAGAGAACCCTCTATCTGACTCAAAACTGCCTCATGAAAGAAAGATTTTGTCAACGCCAGCAGTCGAGCCACACCAGAAAAAGATTAGCAAAGCCTATTTTCCCAACTCCAAGCAGCGAGTCGGGCATTTATTACAGCGTGTGATTCGGCGCTATCCCTTTTTTGCCCAACAGAGTGGATCAGATTGCGGTGCAGCTTGTTTAGTAATGGTGTCTCGCTATTGGGGGAAAAACTTTAGTGTAAATCGCCTACGGGATATCGCCAATGTTGACCGCAATGGCTCGTCGCTTCGGGGGTTATCGGCGGCGGCGGAAAGTATTGGGTTTGCTACGCGACCTGTAAAAGCGAGTCTTGATCAATTGGCGAAGCAAAAATTGCCTGCGATCGCTCACTGGGAGGGGAAGCACTACATCGTTGTCTATGAAATCGCTGATAAACAGGTGATTGTGGCAGATCCTGGTATTGGTCAACGCACCCTCAGCCACCAAGAATTTAAAGCCAACTGGACTGGCTATACACTGCTGCTACAACCCACAGCCTGGTTAAAGGATGCCAAAGAAACTACAACTCCCTTTTGGCAATTCTTTGAGTTAATGAAGCCTCACTCTTTAGTAATGCTGGAAGTGTTTGTCGCTTCCTTATTTATCCAGATTTTTGGACTCGTTACTCCCCTATTTACCCAGTTAATTTTAGACCGGGTGGTGGTACAGCGTTCTGAACTGACCTTAACGGCGGTAGGGTTAGGATTGCTAATTTTTAGTTTATTCCGTGTGGCGATGACGGGGTTGCGGCAATATCTGTTAGACCACACAGCAAATAAGGTAGATTTGGCATTGATTGTGGGATTTATTCGCCATACTTTGCGGCTACCCTTAAGTTACTTTGAGTCGCGTTATGTGGGGGATATTATTTCTCGCGTACAGGAAAACCGCAAAATTCAACGCTTTCTCTCTGGCGAGGCGTTGTCCATCCTCCTGGATTTAGTCACCGTCTTTATCTATTTAGGATTGATGTTTTGGTACAGTTGGAAAATGGCATTGCTGGTGTTAGTGATTGTGCCGCCTTTTTTCCTACTGGCGGTGATTGCCACACCTTTTTTACAAAAGATTTCTAGGGAAATCTTTAATGCTGTTACTAATGAAAGTAGCTATCTAATTGAAGCCATTTCTGGTGTGCGAACAGTTAAATCCACAGCAGTAGAACAGACGGTACGTTGGCATTGGGAAGAGTTATTAAGTAAGGAAATAAAAACTAACTTTTCCGGGCAAGTTATCAGCAATCGTCTGCAAATATTCAGCAACACAATTGAAGCAGTGGTAACTACCGTCTTACTGTGGTTTGGGGCTTACCAAGTAATTCACAACCAGTTAACTATTGGGCAATTGGTAGCATTTAATATGTTGCTGGGAAATATTATCAGACCTTTCCAACGATTAACAGTTTTGTGGAATCAATTGCAAGAAGTGGTGATTGCAGTGGAGCGCATTAATGATGTGTTGGATGCCGAACCAGAAGAGGATTTACATTACCAGGCGCGGCAATCTTTACCACCTATTCAAGGTAATATTCGCTTTGAAAATGTGACGTTTCGCTATCACCCTGAAAGCGATATCAATGTTTTGGAAAATCTCAGTTTTGAAGTACACAGCGGGCAAATGGTTGCTCTAGTGGGACGGAGTGGTTCTGGGAAAACCACGATTTCTAAACTGGTTTTGGGGTTATATCCTCCCACAAATGGCAAAGTGTTGATTGATGGGCAAGATATTAACAGTCTTTCGTTGCGTTCTCTACGCGAGCAGGTTGGGGTAGTTGATCAAGATACCTTTTTATTTGGTGGAACGATTCGGGAAAATATTAGCTTGGCACATCCTGGGGCAACTTTGGCAGAGATTATTGAGGCGGCGCGATTGGCGGGTGCTGATGAGTTTATTAAAAAGTTACCTATGGGTTATGAAACCCAGATAGGTGAAGGAGGGGGGATGTTGTCTGGAGGACAGCGACAAAGAATTGCGATCGCTAAGGCGTTGCTAGGCAATCCCAAGCTGTTAATTTTAGATGAGGCTACTTCCCATCTGGATGCAGAGTCAGAAAGGATTATTCAGACGAATTTAAACACAATTCTTAAAGGCAGAACTACCTTACTAATCGCCCATCGCCTATCAACTGTGCGGAATGCAGATTTGATTTTAGTGCTGGATAGAGGCGTGTTGATTGAGAGTGGGACTCACCAAGAGTTGATGGCGAAGCGGGGACATTATTTTTATCTCAATCATCAGCAGTTGGATGTTGCGGGGTGAAACAAGAGGATCGGGAGAAAGCTTTTCTTGTTTCACCACTTCTAAAATCCCAAATCCAAAATTGATATCAGGAAAAATCATGCCAAACACATCGAATGGAAAGGTTCAAACCCAAATCCATGAGGTAGAACAGCACGAGGAAATTTTAAGTAAGCAGACACCAGCGAGATCAACTGATGATTGGGCTGACGCGACAAAGGATTTACTTGATAGCTTGCCCCAAGTTTGGACTAGGGGATTGCTGTATTTTTTAGTGGTGTTTGTGTCGATAGTTTTACCTTGGGCGATGCTATCTAAGGTGGATGAAACGGGTACGGCAAGAGGGCGAATTGAACCTAAAGAAAAGACAATTAAGCTCGATGCTGCTGTGGCAGGAACAGTTGCTGAAATTAGTGTAAAAGAAGGTGAATTAGTTAAAAAGGGGCAGACTTTATTATTGTTAGACTCAGAATTAGTCAAGGCGGAATTGCAGCAGACACAGGATAAGTTAGAAGGACAATTAAATCGACTTACTCAGTTAAGTTCATCTAAAAATCAATTATTTGTTTCCTTGGCAACTCAAGAACAGCAAAATCAATTTCAACAGTTAGAGAAGCAGGCACAGATTGACCAAGCACGCCAGAACCTAAAGGTGATAGCGAGTGCTTATAGCTTACACAAAGAAGAAAAATTATCTCAAGTTAATCAGGCTAAACAAACTCTTGAGCAAAGTCAAAATTCTAAAAAGTTAAATGAGGTAAGCTTAACTATTGCTCAGCGCGAACTTGAACGTTACCAAAAAGCTTTTAAGGAAGGTATCGCAGCAGAAATAAATGTTGTAGACAAGGAAGATGCGTTACAAGAAAGGCTCAAATTATATGAACAAACAAAGTCAGATATTCAACAGTCTAAGTTACGTCTATCTGAACAAAAGAGTAGTTATGAGCAAAGTATTCGTCAAGCCAAAGCAGATATTGAACAAGCTGAGTTACGACTTAAAGAAGAAGAAAGAAGTTATCAAACTTTGACTCGCTCTGGTCAGCTAGCTCTGCTAAAAATTGAAGAACAACAGAAAAGTCTAGCAACAGAAATTACTTCACTGAAAGCAGAGATTTCTCAGAGTAATAGACAGATTGAATCGTTAAAATTTCAGTTAAGACAACGAGAGATAAAAGCTACTACCAGTGGCACACTTTTTCAGTTACCGATTGAGAAAGCTGGCGCTGTGGTGCAGCCAGGGACAATGGTGGCAGAAATTGCACCTCTAAATTCGCCTTTAATAATTCGCGCACAAATGGCGACTACTGAAAGTGGTTCTTTGCGGACAGGATTGCCAGTAAAGATAAAATTTGATGCTTATCCTTTTCAAGATTATGGGATTGTATCAGGTGAGTTAATTAAAATTTCTTCTACTACTAGAGAAATAGATACCCCTAATGGAAAAGTAGCAACTTATAACTTGGATATTGCCTTAAAACAGAATTGTGTTCAATCTGCTAATAAGTGTATTCCCTTTCGTCCAGGAGATACAGCAACAGCTGAGGTGATTGTGCGCCAGCGCCGAATTATTGATTTTCTACTTGATCCGTTTAAGCAATTGCAACAAGGGGGAGTGAAATTGTAGAAATTTCACCTGGAGGCTAATAAACATTCTATTTTACCATTAATTAGGAACAACATTATGTCACAACCTATTACTGTTACCAATGAGGATATTCTTCAACAAATCAAGCTATCCTGCAAAATTCCTGAAATAGTTGAGCAGATTGTTAGCCGCAAACTGATTATATCTGCTGTTGAAGAAGCTGGCATAAAAGTAGAATCAGAAGAGTTACAAAAAGCAGCAGACTTATTCCGCTTAATAAAAAAACTCACCAGTGCTGAAGAGACATGGACTTGGCTGGAAAAACATAGTTTGTCTTTAGATGATTTTGAAGAAATTGTTTATAATGATGTCGTTTTCGGAAAGTTAAGTCAACATTTGTTTATAGATAAAATCGAATCATACTTCTTTGAGCATCAGCTAGACTACGCTGGCGTAGTGATGTATGAGGTTGTATTGGATGATGAAGACTTAGCAATAGAACTCTTCTATGCTGTTAAGGAAGGTGAGATGAGTTTCTACGATGTTGCTCATAAATATATCCAGGATACTGAGCTACGCCGAAAAGGGGGATATTTGGGGATAGTGCGCCGCCAAGATTTAAAGCCGGAGATTTCTGCTGCTGTTTTTGCTGTTACACCGCCTCAGCTTCTCAAACCGATAATAACTTCTAAGGGAATACACTTGATTTTGGTGGAGGAGATTATGCAAGCGCAGTTAGAGAATAAATTACGTTATAAAATTATGGGTGATTTGTTTGACCTGTGGCTGAAAAAACAAATTGAGCAAACTGATCTGGTCACAAATTTATAACTGTATTTCCATTAACAAGCCAGTTTTAAACCTTTTTTTAAAAGTTTATAAAAGCAAGTAAGGTGGGCAATACCCCAGGGCAAACGCATCTAAATTACTCTTGATCACAAAGCTTGGATGTGGGTTGCTGTCACTCTCACAACTCTTGGTTGTAGAAACAACTAATAATACAGCAGACGAGCTATTCGTTCTGCTGTAATTTGGAGACGTATTAGTTTTGGTTCTCAAACTCAAGCTGGTGTGTTTTTGTTGCCCAGATGTTAACTGTAGTTACAACTCTCAAATCCCAAAAGCGTAATGTTTTGGAGTTTATGATTCAGGCTGTTGTTGCTGCTCCTAGTAGTACAACTGCGCCTTCTTTGCTTCCAGAATTTACTATTTGTTTCGTCTTTTTTGCCTTTAACGCCTGTGACAGCCGGATGTCCTTTGGTTTGGTCTATTACCTTTCTTTCTCACGTCTTCTGAGAGGATTTATTGTTGAACAGGGCTCCAAACCCTAGTACAGAAACTAAAGCGAGGATGGTGGAAGGTTCTGGGATGGTGATACCATCATAACGCCCCCCGACTAGCAGCGGACCTGCATCTCCCACGTTTAGCGGAGCCGTTAAATCTGGTTCAGTAAGGGTTTGAGCGACAAAACGCGTCCCCAGGGGAATGACTCCTCCTGTAAAAGTAACGCGTGGCGCTTGGAAAAACTCTCCAGAGTCCTCCAAGATAAAGTTATTATCAACTTCAATATTGGCAAAAAGGTTAGATATGCCAATCTGTCCATCTCCATTCACATCTGCCCAGATTACCTCGTCATCAATTTCATCGAGTTCAGGAAATAAAAACAGCTCTATTGTAGTGATATCCAGTCCTGTATCCTCATTAAGAAAGTTTTGTTGGCCGCTGATATCAGGTGCATTCCATACAAGAACGGTACGGGGGGGATTCACACCAATTCCGAAATCGAAGGAAGGGAGATTGGGATCGGGAGTTGTCAAAACGGGTTCGACTAATATAGCAGCAGCAGATGGAGCTAAAGAAAGAAGACTGCTGACTACCGCACTAGCAATGAGCGTTCCTATATTTTTAGTATTCATAACCTTAAAGAAAGAGACGTATAAACTAACATCGTTAATAATACTTAATTTTGACAACTGCCAAAATTAAGTTTTTCCTTATTCCCAAGTGAGCACTGAAGGCAACAATTCTGGAGATACTAAACGTAATAATTGATACTCTATTACTGCTGTACCTCGGAAAAACCAGGGTTAAAAAGCCAGTTAGGTATTACATCAAAAGTATATTCCCAGTTTTATATTGCACCACTTTCCATTAATTCTTTAAGGGTTTGCGCCCAAGGTGGAAAGTGGGGTTATCTATAACATTTACTGTTCCCAAGAAAAGACGGACTGTGTTTAAATCCCATCCATTCCACTGAAGATGTTTATTAAATTTATCTTCTCCTCGCAGGAGTTTAAACCAACTTTTGGGACGTTCTTAAATGAGATTTTGCTCAAGCTTTTGCGGATTAAAATCCAGGTCGCAAGGATGATTGAAGCACTCTGAAATAAAGATTATGTTTGTAGCTATAGTAGCCATTTGTGATAATTCTACTACTGCTATTTCCATTTTAGTTACAACGATTCCCCTACGAATTTACAAAGTATATACTAGGGGAATCATTGCGCCTCAAATAATGTTTAGCCTGACACGCTCCACTCAAATTTTCGGGAATGAATGGAAACTTTGAAGTCAAGTTAAGCATGATTTGATGATCAAGCTAATACTAGACCACCACCACCACAACACGTTGGACAACAAGCCGCCCTGAGTCCCCCTCTTAGTTCAAGTTCGTTGTCTTCGAGATCGCTGATGAAAGTTTCATAATCGTTAAACAATTCAGATCCAGCAAGCTTGATGTCATTAACTACGATGTTAGCCATTTGAGTTTTTCTCCAAAAAATATTTTGTGTTTTTGAGTAAGAATCAATTAGCAATTTTTGATTCTTGTTGTAATCATAATTTGAATAAATTTAGTATGTCTATATTTTTTCTAGTTTATTAGTGCTTAAATAAAAACATTTATGTCACTATAGCAATCCTCTTTGATTTGCAAACACCGACAGGCTCAGATCCCCGACTTTTTGAAGAAGTCGGGGATCTTTTTATTTCTAACTCATTTAGGATTGCTATACTAGCTTTTCGGAGCATTGATGTGACTCAACAGAGATAGCATTTTATTTCCTTAGTTTATGCCAATTTAATTTTCGGATGGGTCTAATAAAAAGGCAATTACAACAGAATTAGAGTCTGTTAAAAAGACATAAAACTGAAACATTTATGTCACCATAAATTTTAAATTTGAGCAAATGAAGGAGGCCTTATTATTAAATGGGAGCGCAAGATTAAAAATAAAGGTAATGCTGTTTATTAAATTTAGCTGCGTAGCAGCTTAGACGATCGCACACCATCACTACTCTTCATTTACAACTTCTCGCCTAACAAACAAAGCCCGATAAACAGGTTCACCCTTTTTTTGCGTACCTATTTCCCTTTCTGTTGGAACTGGTAAGGGGTTTTCAGTTAACCATTCTTCTGTACCAATTTTCTCAAAATCTGGATTTTCCGCAAAGCGATCGCGCATTTCCACAGCGACAAATTCCATATCTGATTGCAGAAATACAAATCCCCCAACCGCAAGATATTTCGCTAAATCTGCCACTAATTCTGGTTGAACTACACGA
This sequence comes from Nostoc sp. CALU 1950, assembly GCF_051172895.1. Taxonomy (NCBI): domain Bacteria; kingdom Bacillati; phylum Cyanobacteriota; class Cyanophyceae; order Nostocales; family Nostocaceae; genus Nostoc; species Nostoc sp. CALU 1950. Next base: position 15,607 of record NZ_JBDNJQ010000075.1, read on the forward strand.
CGTTTCGCATGGCGGGTTTTAAACCAAGGATCGGGGAATTGAATTGTAACGTGTTGTAAACTTCCTGGAGGGAGAGAAGATAAAAGTGAGTGCAATGAGTTGTTCACATTGCAAAACAAGTAGTGCAGGTTTGTTAAAGCCAACTCAGAACGTAACTTATTCGCCTCCACCACCAGCGGTTCCCGAATTTCTAAGCCGAGAAAATTCCAGTTGGGTTCTATCTTGGCCATATTCAGCAAAAACTGTCCCTTAGCGCAGCCAATATCTAGATGTAGTGGTTGATTTGGCTTTGCATAAACTTTTTCCCAGTCAAGGGGATTTGCTGGTGTTTGATACTTTTTACCAAGTGGATTAACATGCTGGCGGACTCGGACTGCTGCCAAAATTTGCTCTCCTTCACGTGAAAATATCCTGTAGTGCAACTCCAGGTTACAAGGAAGTCTAGCAAAAGTATGCCAAAAATTATCGGTCTATCATTCAATCACCTATCCAGCAGAAAGTTTTTGACACTCCCACGACTATAAGCGGTGGGCTTTTTGCTCCAATACTTGTAAAGCAGTCTGAGTCAAATATGCCATCTTTACACTGTATTTTGAGGTTTTCGAGAAATTTATATTTTTGAAGTCCCTCATTTTGCATTAATCTCTAGAATTAAAATGCTTAAGCACATTTGCTCTAGTCATGGAGGGAGGAAACTTAAACAGTGGATATTCTAGATTTGTTTTATAAGGGCGGGCCAGCGATGTGGCCTTTGCTAATTTTGTCGATTCTGGCTTTGAGTGTGATTTTCGAGCGTTTGTGGTTTTGGTTAAGAATTTTGACTCAGGAAAAGCAAATAGTCGATCGCATCCTAGATGCTGCCCAGGATAATTGGCAAGTAGCTGCGGACATTGCAAGACAAGCAAGCCATCAGCCTGTCGGGCGTTTTCTTTACGCCCCTTTACGCTTAACAAAAAGTAATGCGGAAACCTTTCGACTAGCACTTGAGTCCACAGCCGAAGATGAATTGGCTGGGATGCGGCGAGGTGAAAAGCTTTTAGAAGCCGTGATTGCCCTCGCACCCCTGCTAGGATTATTAGGTACAGTTTTGGGTTTAATCCAGTCTCTGCGCTCAATTCGGATTGGCGATTTAGGAACTGAATCTACTGCTGGAGTGACTACTGGTATTGGTGAATCCTTAATTAGTACCGCAGCAGGGCTAATAGTTGCCATCATTAGTTTGGTATTTTACCGCCTATTTCAAAGTTTTGTCGTCAACCAAGTTAAAGTTTTTCGTAAAGCAGGCAATGAAATGGAATTGCTTTATCACCAGTCCCCGCCTGACTTTAGTAATATTACATCAGCAATTGTGCGGGAGAATTTCACTCCACCTCGCAAGCCAGGAAAGACTCGGTTGCCTGAACCACCTGAACCCCCGAATACACCTAATTAATAGTCAAGAATTCAACTCCGAAACCAGGCTTTAGAGTGAGACATGAAAGTTAATCTACATACTCCAATTGAAGAAGTCCAAATTCAAATCATCCCTTTAATTGATGTTGTTTTTTGTATCCTGACGTTTTTTTTGTTAGCGGCATTACAATTTACACGGCAACAGGCGATAAATGTTGATTTGCCCAAAGCCAGCCCCAGTTCAGTATCCGGGATAACGTCACAGAGTGGAAGTCTGATTGTGACTATCGATGCCGTTGGCAATACTTACATAGAAAAACAGCCTATAAAACGGGAAGATTTGGGACAAACGTTAAAACAGTATCTCCAACAAAATCCCAGTGCTATCGTGGTGCTGAATGCTTCGCGCACAGCAACTTATAATGATGTGATTGAGACATTAGATTTACTACGGCAAGTAGGAGGCGATCGCGTTTCTTTAGGAATTATTCCTGGCCCATCTCAACCACCCACAAACTTACCAAACCAACCTGCTATCCCCTCTTTCCCAATAAATCCTGGTGATGCACAAGTTCCAGGTATCAATCCCGAAGGGAATCTTGCCCCTAAATTTCCTTTAGCACCTAATTCCGTACCCTTACCCACGGCAGTTCCTAGCTCACCAGCGCCTTAAGCGCCAGCATCCAAACCAACCTACTCTTAAAAGATAATGTAGGGCATGGGGAATGGGGCATGGGGCATTGGTTATTAATATTTTCTTCCCCTGCTCCCCTACTCCCTCATTCCCCACTCCCCCTTCAAGATTTTTGCTAAACCTAAAGATATCTAAAATAAAATTCGGTCAGAGAAAAATTCTCTGCTAATTTATAAATAATTGGTTGAGCTTTAAAGATTTTTCCACCGATAAACTGAAGTAATTTATCACCAATTGCCATTCACATTTCAGGGGTTGTGGCATGAATATCGTGACGCTTTTAATTGTTTGGGTAGTAACAGCTATCAGCTTATTGATAATTAGCAAATTGCCTTTGGGAGTTGAAATTGACACTCCAGGTAAAGCCTTCCTTTCTGCCGCAGTGCTTGGGATCGTGACGGCAATAGTCAGACCGATTTTAAGCCTCGTTTTTGCAGTACCAAATTTACTTACCTTGGACTTACTATCCGGCATTTTCACATTTATGATTGCCGTAGTTTGTTTTAGTATTGCTGCTTGGTTAGTAGAGGGATTTCGCTTACGTTACGGTATTTGGAGTGCTGTAATTGGGGCATTTGCGCTGACTATAATTAACAGCTTAATCTACAAACTATTGGGCGTCTAAAATTAAGAGTTAAGAGTGATGAGTGATTAATAAGTGATCACTCCTAACTCCTAACTCGCATCTTTTAATTATTCGTTGGAACTTGGTGGAGCAACTGGGGTAGTTGATTGTTGTTTACGTTGTTCGCGTTTTTTGCGATCGGCTGAAAGCATATCTGCCATTACTATCAGTGCTTGCGCCATTTTTTCTAGGTTAGAACGATATAACTCCAAATCTTTGTTGAGTTTGTCATCGGAGAGGTGCAGACCGGCTGCGATCGCTTTCAATGCCTCAGTGAGTTGTTTTTCGTCTTTGACTAATTCGGGATCTGACTGCTCTAATAACGAAAATACACCAATTGCGAACAAACGGTTGTATTTAAAGTTAGGATTATTGGCGATCGCTTGCAGTTGTGCTTGTAAGTCAGTATCTCTATCTAAGTAAGTAGTTTGCCCTAGCCAACCAATTAAATCTTTAACTGGCAAACCTTTAGCTACAGCTTGCAATCTTTCAGCATCCTGTCGATATTGTTGCGGATCTGTTTCTATAGCCCGACATAGGGCGTTAAAAATTGATTCTTGATCCCGTTCGGGTTGATAGCCTTCCATGAAGCGGTCAAAAGTAGTGACGACACCCAAGGCATAAATTGGATTGTAGCTAAAATCGATATTTACTGACAGCAGATGCATTTCCACCATCAATTCTTCTACTACCCGACGATAAATAGTGTTGATCGGACGGGTGTGAAGATTGTAGAAAGTTCGTTTTGTATCAGAGACTGTACGGACGTTATTCACAAAGAAAAAGGAAATGTTAAGGGCGACGTATCTTTATTTTCTCGCTTAAAGGCTACTTTGCCAAGTTGAGCTTTTAGCTGGTGACAGTTTCATTTACAATGTAGACAAATCGGAAGTATTTTATAAGCTAGTAGCCACAGGGGATTAAGACCTTTTCTCCTAAAAAACTAGCCAAAAAAAATTATCATCCTTAATGATTCTTTTATCGCATTTATGAACTTCTCGCCACAGTTAATTGCTTTAGGTGAGTACCTAGCTGGTGAATTTGATAATCGGGAACAAGCCATAGCAGAACCAGTTTGGTATGTCCACCTGTGCTTGTGGCAAAGACCAGTTAATCTCTTTACAGAAGATAGCATTACCTTGTTTGCCGAACAGGCTAACGTTATCACCCTAGATCAACCTTACCGCCAGCGAATTATCCGCTTGCGTCAGGGGAGCGACTCTGACGCAACCGTGGAAGTACAATATTACATGCCTCAAGATCCAGGTGCATTAAGAGGCGCAGGTCATAACCCTGCTCTACTCAACACACTGACACCCGAACAATTAGATTTACTGCCAGGTTGTATCCTAACAGTTACTCAAGAAAAACTAGCTTGTGATCGCTATAAGTTCACTGCTACCCCAGTACCAGAGACTCGTTGCAGCTTTAGTTATCTTGGCAATACTGTGTATGTTTCCTTGGGCTTTGCAGCTACAGGGGCAGAATTTTATAGCTATGACAAAGGAATTGATCCAGCAACTGGAAAAGCAACCTGGGGAGCGATTATGGGGCCTTATCGCTACACCAAGCGAAATCAGTATTTAATAAGATAAAGTTATGAGTCATGAATTTTGAACTAACTCCAAACTCTAAACTCCTAACTCCTAACTCCTAACTCTTTTTTAACTGGCAATGCTACGAGGTACACCTTCTAAAGCTTCCTCTTCTGTTTCAAAGATTTCAAAAACAGTATCCATCATCGTCACTTCAAATACGAGTTTGGCTTCTGGATGTACATTGCAAATGCGGAAACTGCCCTTGACTTTATCAGCATCGCGCATTCCAGCGACTAAAGAAGTAAGACCAGAACTATCAATAAAATTTACCTGAGCCAGATTTACAACTACATGGCGACTGAGTTTGGAAATACACTCCTGTAACTTCAGGCGAAATTGCCAAGCAGTGGTGATATCTAGGCGACCTGCTGGTGTCAGGACAATAACAGTGTTTCCGTCTTGGGTTGTATAAGTTTTTTGGTCTATATGAATCACTAAAGCTCTCCCCGTGCCATTCCTATTAAGATTAATTACTTGCAGAATTTTCTAATGCTGTCACTTGAGATTAACAAGGTATAGCTAAAATTGTCACCTTTTTCTGCTAAGTGCTTAACTTTAGTAGTTTAACTCATCAAAATAGTGGGGAGTGGGGAGTGGAGAGTGAGGAAGATGAGGGAGAAAGGGAAGATCAGGATAATTATCATAACTCCTGACTCCTAACTCAGCACTCCTAACTTAGCACTCAGCACTCAGCACTCAGCACTCCTAACTCAGCACTCAGCACTATTTAGGTGTCCAGTTGATCCAATCTTGAGGCTTAAGGAAGGTTTCATACAACTCGGCTTCAGGGGAATTGGGTTCCGGTTGATAGCCGTATTCCCAGCGCACTAAAGGTGGTAGGGACATGAGAATTGATTCGGTGCGTCCGTTGGTTTGCAGACCAAAAATGGTGCCTCGGTCATAAACCAAGTTAAATTCTACATATCGTCCCCGACGGTAGAGTTGAAAATTCCGTTGGCGATCGCCATATTCCATCCCATGCCGCCGTTCTACAATTGGTACGTAGGCTGGTAAAAATGCTCTGCCGCAGCCTTGCACAAAACCAAACAAATCTTCCCAATTGCGGGTTGCGGGTGTTCCCACCTGGTTGCTATATTTAGCCGCTTCTCCGTCGGGATTTGGGCCGCGATATAAAACACCTTGACCATCTTGGTAATCAAAAAACAGACCACCTACCCCCCGTGTCTCGTCACGATGCTTGAGGTAGAAATATTCATCACACCACCGTTTAAATACTGGGTAATATTCTGGGTGGTGTTCGTCACAAGCCTGTTTTAACGTTTTGTGTAAATGTGCCGCATCTTCAGCAAATGGGTAATAAGGTGTCAAGTCAAGACCACCACCAAACCACCAAACTGGCCCCGCTTCAAAGTAGCGATAATTGAGATGAACTGTGGGTACGTAAGGATTGTGAGGATGTAGCACCATTGAAGTGCCAGTGGCATAAAAGCCATGCCCTGCTGCTTCCGGGCGTTGGGCTAAAATTGAAGCCGGCAAATGGGAACCCCAAACTTCAGAAAAATTTACACCTGCTTGTTCAAATATTGCACCATCTCGCAGCACGCGCGATCGCCCTCCACCTCCTTCTGGGCGTTCCCAACTATCTTCATTAAATTTAGCCACACCATCTAGTGTTGCCAATGATTCGGTAATTTCGTCTTGCAGCTGTTTCATAAACTGACTGACTCTAGTCTGAGCGTCAGGAGCTGGCAAAGACTTGGATGGTACTGCTTCGACAGTTGGTGTTTGCGAGTTGGTCAACATAGATTCCCGAACCTAAATTACAATTTCCAGAAAGCCACAAATTTTTCATTTTAAAATTTGGGGGAAACATGCGCCAACAATCTAGCTCTATTTGCCCAACCCGCTTTTTCTTACTGGTTAAGCATTTATACGATTGATGGGCATCACTAGAGTTATTTTCCCTCAAATGCGTATAGGCTTGTATATTGAATTAGTTTTTTTTGAAATTCTTAATTGGAATATTCTGGTAGAAAGACTAAATTTTAGTCTTAACCTTGAAGTATCAAGGGTTTGACTGGACTGCTCAAAACTTATTTGCCATATTGCTGATGTTGGCTGTTAGAGTCTGTCCTGAATTGAGGCTTGCTATGTTTAGTGAATTTTTGAGAAAGTTTTAATTTAGGGTTTGAGCGTAGTTGCACACCATACCAGAGTTACCAGAAAGTCTCTAGACAGGAGGAGGATTAGGAAAATGCAAGGTTGGTTATCCAAATTCATCCACCGCAAACGTCGTCGGTTTTGCGCCTCTCTGGTGTGGACGTATCGAGAGATTAGTTCTGCTTCTGTAGATGAACTGTGGCAAAAAGTGGTTGATTTAACAGATGTTTCCTGGCATCCACAACTTAAGAGTACTAATGTTCCCCACGGATTAGTACCCAAACCAGGATTAATTTTTCAAGCTGTCACACGCTTTTCGCCGATTCCCATCAGAATTTTTGTGGAACGCGTCAATCCTAGAGAGATGCTGAGTATCCGAGTAATGGCGATTCCTGGAATTGAGGAAAGGGTGACTTATCAAGTAGAGTCAACAGTTTGTGGTACTTGTTTGTCTTATTCTGTAACACTACGGGGTTGGTTATCGCCCCTGATTTGGTCTTTATCCCGTCCTTATGCAGACCGCGTTGCAAGGTCTTTAGTCGAGGCAGTAGAAAAGACGGCATTACCAGCGGTATCTGGTCAGAAAAAATCTCTTAATGACAGTTGTTTTGATTTTTAGGGACTGGGGATTGGGGAAGAAGCAGGGGAGCAGGGGAGCAGGGGAGAAGAGTTTTCCCCTTAGCAAGAGTAGCACCCTGCTTTTCTGTCTCTTTTCAATGCCCAATGCCCAAAGAAAGTTAAGATTCTATTAGGTAATAATGCTATTTGCTAAGTTTTATCACGGCAGTAACAGTGATAAAACTTAGCTGACCTTATTTAAGAAGGCATCCAGTTAATAGCTAAGATGTTCTCCACAAGAGTGTTTATTCATTTTCAATTTTGAATTTTTATGTACGATGTTCTCGATTCCCGTTCTGTCTTAGAAGTTTTGCGACCAGTGGAAGACCCAGAACTCCGCAAAAGTCTGGTAGAACTGAATATGATTCGTAATGTCACAATTGACGGTGGCAAAGTTAGTTTCACTTTAGTATTAACCACTCCTGCCTGTCCTTTACGTGAATTTATTGTTGAAGACTGTCAGAAAGCTGTCAAAAAACTCCCAGGCGTTACAGATGTCAGTATAGAAGTTACGGCAGAAACACCGCAGCAAAAAAGTTTGCCCGATCGCACTGGCATTTCTGGAGTGAAAAATATCATTGCTGTTTCCAGTGGTAAAGGTGGCGTTGGTAAAAGTACGGTGGCGGTGAATGTCGCAGTGGCTCTAGCTCAAACTGGGGCGAAAGTCGGCTTGCTAGATGCTGATATTTACGGCCCCAATGACCCCACCATGCTGGGTCTGGCTGATGCCCAAATTGTTGTGCGTTCCACTGAAACAGGTGACATCCTGGAACCTGCTTTTAATCACGGCGTCAAATTAGTTTCGATGGGCTTTTTGATTGACCGAGATCAACCAGTAATTTGGCGGGGACCTATGCTCAATGGTGTAATCCGCCAGTTTCTCTATCAAGTGCAATGGGGGGAACTGGATTATTTGATTGTAGATATGCCACCAGGAACCGGAGATGCTCAGTTAACTTTAACCCAAGCAGTACCGATGGCAGGGGCAGTAATTGTCACCACGCCACAAAACGTAGCCCTGTTAGATTCTCGCAAGGGATTGCGGATGTTCCAGCAGATGAATGTCCCAGTATTAGGGATCGTAGAAAATATGAGCTATTTTATCCCCCCCGATCAACCAGATAAGCAATATGACATCTTTGGTTCCGGTGGTGGCTCCAAAACAGCTGCTGAATTGGGAGTGCCACTATTGGGGTGCGTGCCGCTAGAGATTTCTACACGAGTAGGTGGTGACAACGGTGTGCCCATAGTCGTTGGTGATCCAGATTCAGCTTCAGCAAAAGCATTAACAGCGATCGCTCTTACCATCGCTGGTAAAGTATCAGTTGCAGCTCTAACATAATTAATTTTAATTTCTATTTACTTCCTGGGCTATTGCTTGGGAATACTAGGGATTGGGTATGGGGCATAAGGAAGTAGGGGAAGAAAAACTATTGATTATTAACCAATGCCCAATGCCCAACAATTAAAGCTAAAGTCTAAACTGACACAATGTTGTTAAAACGATCGCTCCCCAAAATTCGCTGGAAGTCTTGGGTTAAGCCCTGGCAGAATGTAGATTGGCTACTATTTTGTTTGCCGATAGCTGCTAGTATCTTTGGCGGACTGATGATTCTCAGTACGGAACTGAAGCAGCCAGTAACTGACTGGTGGTGGCACTGGATGGTAGCGGGTATCGGCGCGCTTATAGCCCTGTTTTTATCTCGTATCCGTTACGAACTTTTGATGCAGTGGCACTGGGTAACTTATGCAATAACGAACTTCAGCTTAATCATAGTGATGATTGCTGGTAGTAGCGCCAAAGGGGCACAGCGGTGGATTCCTATTGCTGGTTTCAATGTCCAACCCTCAGAATTTGCCAAAGTCGGCATGATCATCACCTTAGCTGCTTTGCTACACAGGCGCACTGCTTCTACCCTTGAGGGTGTTTTCCGCGTTCTGGCAATCACTGCTGTACCTTGGGGATTGATATTCTTACAGCCAGATTTAGCAACATCAATGGTTTTTTGTGCGATCGTTTTAGGAATGCTGTACTGGGCAAATGCCAACCCAGGCTGGTTAATTCTGATGATTTCTCCTGTGGTTGCCGCCATTTTGTTTAGTACGTCTTGGCCATTAGCAGAGCCGATAGTTTTATTCAAAGAACTATCTTTTGGCCCATTAGGGATAGTTTGGTCAATTGCAATGGCTATTGTCGGCTGGCAAACTCTTCCCTGGCGTCGATTTGGTTTGGGCACTATCGGTGCATGGACTCTAAATATACTGGGTGGCGAATTAGGAGTCTTTGCCTGGAAGCATATTTTGAAAGAGTATCAAAAAGACCGACTCACTGTATTCATGAACCCCGATCACGATCCACTCGGTGCTGGATATCACTTAATCCAATCTCGCATTGCTATTGGTGCCGGTGAAATTTGGGGATGGGGTCTGTTCAAGGGGCCAATGACGCAACTGAATTTCGTACCGGAACAGCATACAGACTTTATTTTCTCCGCAGTGGGCGAAGAATTCGGTTTTGTTGGCTGTTTGGTAGTCCTGTTTGTCTTCTGCTTAATTTGCTTCCGTCTACTGCATGTTGCCCAAACCGCCAAAGATAACTTTGGTTCATTGTTAGCTATTGGCGTTTTGTCCATGATCGTATTTCAGCTGATTGTGAATATTGGCATGACTGTTGGTTTAGCGCCTGTGGCAGGAATTCCCCTACCTTGGATGAGTTATGGGCGTTCTGCGATGCTGACTAACTTCATTTCCTTGGGAATAGTAGAATCGGTAGCAAATTTTCGACAAAGGCAGAAGTATTATTGATTCGTCATTAGTCATTAGTCATTAGTCCTTTGTCCTTGGCTAATGACCGAATGGTACTAATAAAAGCCTAAAGCCTTGTGTAGTCTTGTTCCCAGCCTCAATACCGGAAATGTATTCCGAATGGGCTGCTGCCTCTGGTCAAGCCACTAAAGGCAGCAGCCCTCTCAGAATGCTTTCCCTGGAAGTCAGGGCAAGGGCTGTATCTTAACTTAGTGCTATTCGCTAATGACCAATGACAAATGACTATTAACAAGTATTAAGCTATTAAAAGGAAACAAACGAGGCTAAAAACATGATTCTGCCTGGAGCAACTGTTCGCGTCAACAATCCCGCAGATACCTATTATCGCTACGAAGGACTCGTGCAACGACTAACTGATGGCAAAGTAGCCGTATTATTTGAGGGTGGTAACTGGGATAAATTAGTTACCTTCCGTCTGAGCGAATTGGAACTTGTAGAGACCACAGCCGGACGTAAAAAAGCCAAATAAAACTTAGTCATTAGTCATTTGTCCGTTGTCATTTGTCATTTGACAAAAACTAATGACTAATGACCAATGACTAATGACTAATGACTAAATTGCTATGCGCCTCCCCCTACCACAGTTTGCCACTGGCGATCGCCATCCCAACCACATTGCGGAGGTGATTGAAACTACTAGTACTGAATTTTTAGCTCAGTGTTTAGAACCAGAAGACTTGAGCTTTCCCTCCATGCCACCCTTTGGTAGTTGGGTCTGCTCTGTAGATGAAGAATCTGGTAATCAAATTTATGCTGTAGTGTATTATGCCACAACCATGCCCATAGATTCCGTACATCGGGCGAGAGCATTGGGGTTGTCATTGCAAGATTTACGGGAGGAACAACCCCAAATATTTGCCATGCTGAGAACGGAATTTCGGGCTGCGATCGTGGGCTTTGAACTATCTTCGCAAAATCAAAGTTATAACCAAAGAGTATATCAGTATCTACCACCCCGTCCCCCGCAAATTCATCAGGCTGTTTATCGGTGTGAACCAGAAGCTATCATTAAATTTACTGAAGAACTAGATTTCTTAAGGACACTCCTTTGTATCAATGGTGCGCCAATAGAGTCTTTGACCGCAGCGGCCATTCGAGATGTATACCAGTTACGCAAAGCTGACCGAGAATGGCTAATTAAGGCTGGACGTAACTTGAGTGTGCTACTTAAAGACGACTACGATCGCTTGCGGTTCATTTTGAGTCAAATCCACCCGTAGGTAGTTAGTTCTGAGACAATTGCCTAGTTAGTGTAAGTTAAGGTTTTTGATTTTTCGTCAGGTGGCTTCTTTGTTTATATCGATCAGGCGATCGCCCCCAAGGTAATCGCAGTTTTACCATAGCCCCTTCAATTCCTACCTATGGAACTCATATCACAAGTTCTTGTTCTGGAACCAACTTCCCAAGTTCTTGGCAAGGAACCAATTGTTCCCTTTGCTATTTTGCTGGTGGTCATCTTAGTTATACCCATCATGTTTGAGCGACTAAGATTACCAGGATTAGTGGGTTTGGTTTTCTCAGGGCTAGTACTTGGGCCTTCAGGTTGGAATCTATTCCAGTCTGACTCACCGATGATTAACCTACTATCAGACATTGGGTTAATTTATTTACTGTTTGTCGCAGGGCTAGAAGTTGATCTAGAACAGTTTCGCCGCCAGAAAAGTCGCGCTTTTGGATTTGCTAGCCTGACTTTCAGTGTACCCCTGGTAATGGGAACCCTAGTAGGACTAATTTTAGGCTATGGCTGGAATACTTCAATCTTAATTGGCTCTTTATTTGCTTCCTATACCCTTTTGGCATATCCCATAATCAGTCGTTTGGGAGTGGTAAACAACGAAGCTGTTACTGTCACCACTGGAGCTAAGATTTTTACAGATGTTGGTGCAGTGCTGATATTAGCCGTTTGTGTAGCTATGGCTGATGATGAAGCATTCAGCTTTGCAGAACTACTCACTTTGTCTGGTCGGTTAACTATTTACTCTGTTGCCGTTGTCACAGGCTTTGATTGGGCAGGCAAAGAATTTTTCAAGCGGTCTGGAGACGACGAAGGAAACAAATTTTTGTTTGTGTTGCTTTCTGTGTTTCTAGCGGCTGTAGGTGCCCAATTGATTGGGGTAGAAAAAATTGTTGGTGCTTTTTTAGCGGGTTTGGCGGTGAATGAAGCTGTGGGTGAAGGGCCAGTCAAAGAAAAGGTGGTATTTATTGGCAGTGTGCTGTTCATTCCCATTTTCTTTGTTGATCTTGGTTTACTGATCAATCTACCCGTCTTTGTAAACAACCTAGACACGCTGAAGTTAACGCTGTTGATGATCGTTGGTTTGATTGTCAGTAAATTGATTGCAGCTTTATTAACAAAACTGGTTTACCGCTATAACTGGCAAGAAATGCTAACGATGTGGTCGCTGTCACTTCCCCAGGTTGCTACAACCTTAGCAGCAACGTTAGTGGGATATCGGGCTGGGTTGTTGCCACTAGAAGTATTACACAGCATCATTGTCTTAATGGTTGTCACATCAACCTTGGGCCCTTTGATTACCAGTCGAATAGCTGTTGGTTTGAATTCCTCAGTAGCGGAAGATCCACCAGCACCCCTACCTGACCAGAAAGCACCAGAGATAGATAATGCTTTTACTATAGTTGTGCCTGTATATAATCCTCATACTCAGCAGTATTTGATTGAAATGGCGGCGTTATTAGCACGTCAGTCTCAGGGCAAAATTGTACCACTGGCGATCGCTAATGCTGCTGCTCACATGGATGCACCGCAGTTAGAAGCCTCTCTACAACGGAGTGAGCGGTTATTGACCAAAGCCACTGCACAAAGTCGAGTATTGGGCGTACCTACGGAAGCAGTGCTGCGGATTGATGATGCCTTTGCTCAGGGAATTAGCAGAGCGGCTCGTGAACAAAAGGCTAATTTAATTGTTATGGGTTGGGGTAAACGCACTGGGTTGCGAGCGCGTTTATTTGGGAATGTGATTGATGGTGTGCTTTGGGCTTCCCATTGTCCAGTAGCGGTGACACGTCTGGTAGAATCACCGAAAAAAATTCAGCGCATCTTAGTACCAATAGAGAACTTAACAGCACCCACATTACAGCCTGTACAATTTGCTCAAATGCTGGCAGAAGCAAATCAGAGCCACATTACTGTGCTGAATGTGTGCGATCGCCGCACTAGTTCCAGTAAAATTGCTTGGAGGCGATCGCATCTCTCACTGCTAGTATCTAAATTGGCTTTGACCAATGCCCCAGAAATTCAAATCATCGCTCATGAAAATGTTGCCCAAGCAATTTTGCAGGCAGCGCGATTATATGATTTGGTCGTTTTACCTTTTATACGTAATCGTACCAGCCCTGGAGGGTTAACCATTAGCGATGTCACTACCCAGTTAGCCAGCCAACTCACTTGCTCCATCGTCATGCTTGGAGAACCGCAACGCACTCAAACTAATGTAATTACCTCTAATGCGGTTACTAGCATTACGTCTGCTGTATAATATCAGCCATAGTTCAGTCCATTTGAGTAGACTTGAGCTATGATGCCATTGACAAAAATCTTTGCAACAAATGAATTGGCTGTAGGGAAGTACAGCTGTACATCCCTACAAATATATGTATTTGTAACATGAGTTTAGTGGAATGGTATCAGTCTCTGCACTCAAGTGCAGGGGGGAATGTTAGCAAACGCGACAGAGGTTGACTATGGTAATGGTAAGACCTTGAAATTGGACAAGTTTCAAACTACTTCCTGCTACTTTGCATCAAGATGAGAACAGTAGCAACCATAAAAACACTTTATCTTATTGAAGATTTGATGAACTTTAGATGAAGATTGATAATCTTTAGACCAAGTTTGTTATTTTGCTAATTAAATTCTTAAGCAAAAAGGTAAAAATATAACAAAACTGCAACCGTAAAAAAATAGTTCAGGAGGCAGGAGGATGAAGGCAGGAGGCAGGAGGTAACCCACCCTTAAAAGAGTGGCATTGAAGAAAGGACGTTTTATACCTCGCTGCAAGCAGTCTCAGTATAATTATCGCTTTGAACTGGGCTTTAGACCCAGAACTCAAGTTTTAATTGATACTTCTTACCTCCTGCCCTCTGCCTCCTGCCTTCTGCCTTTCTTCGGTAAGTTCAACAACACTTTTTGATGAAGCCTTGTTCTTTTTTTGTTCTGTATTTTTGTACCCAAGCTGGGTAATCTAAAAGTAAGTGCAATAGCTACTGAAAATATTTGTAAGTAACTGGGAAACTATGAGAATTTTGGTGACGGGCGGTGCTGGGTTTATTGGTTCCCATCTCATCGACCGACTAATGACTGCTGGGCATGAATTAATATGCTTGGATAATTTTTACACTGGCCACAAACGCAACATTCTTAAATGGTTAGGTCATCCGTACTTTGAACTGATTCGCCACGATATTACCGAACCAATTCGGTTAGAAGTGGATCAAATTTATCATTTAGCTTGTCCTGCTTCACCAGTACATTACCAGTACAACCCAGTTAAAACCGTTAAAACTAACGTGATGGGAACACTGAATATGTTGGGGCTGGCTAAACGTGTGAAAGCTAGGTTTTTCTTGGCTTCAACTAGTGAAGTATACGGTGATCCAGAAGTTCATCCCCAAACTGAAGAGTATCGGGGTAGCGTCAATCCCATTGGGATACGTTCATGCTACGACGAGGGTAAAAGAATTGCTGAAACTCTAGCATTTGATTACTACAGGCAAAATAAAGTTGATATTCGAGTTGTTCGGATATTCAACACCTACGGGCCGAGAATGTTAGAAAACGATGGTCGGGTGGTGAGCAACTTTATAGTTCAAGCCTTACGGGGTAATCCTTTAACCGTCTACGGCGATGGTTCACAAACTCGTAGTTTCTGCTATGTTTCGGATTTGGTAGAAGGATTCATCCGCCTAATGAATAGCGACTACATTGGGCCAGTCAACTTGGGCAACCCTGGTGAATACACGATTTTACAATTGGCACAAACAGTGCAAAATATGATCAACCCGGAGGCCCAGATTAAGTTCGAGGCACTACCTTCGGATGATCCCCGACGTCGCCAACCTGATATCACAAAGGCAAAAACTTGGTTAAATTGGGAACCTACCATTCCTCTGCAAGAGGGGTTAAAACTGACAATAGAAGATTTTCGCGATCGCATTCAAAGCGATGTCAATAATTCAACCATCTAAGCAGCCCCTAGCGGCGCTCTGAATTTTCGTGTAGGCTCATCCTCGATAACTAAATATACTTAGTGGCTGAGTTTCATGCCAGTGTATAAGTGTCAAATTGAGAACTTCTTTTTGAAGACTAATCCCAAAAAAGTGAGGAGTTAAAAAATGCGTGTTTGCGTGATTGGTACTGGTTACGTTGGTTTAGTTACAGGTGCTTGCTTGGCTCATATTGGGCATGATGTAATTTGCGTAGACAACAACGAAGAAAAAGTTAAGTTAATGAAGTCTGGGCAGTCCCCAATTTTTGAGCCGGGACTCTCAGAAATTATGCAGTCTGCCATTCAAGCAGAGAAAATTCATTTTACTAGTGATCTTGCTGCTGGAGTTTCCCACGGGGAAATTCTGTTTATTGCTGTGGGAACGCCACCTTTACCCACTGGTGAAAGTGATACTCGTTATGTTGAAGCTGTAGCTCGTGGGATTGGCGAAAATCTCAACGGTGGTTATAAGGTCATAGTTAATAAATCTACCGTACCCATTGGCTCAGGTGACTGGGTGCGGATGCTTGTTTTAGATGGTGTTGCTGAACGGCAGAAAACATTAGTACCCGCAGGTGGGGTGTCGAGTGATGATAAATTACCTGAGTTTGTAGCCGAGTTTGATGTGGTGAGCAATCCAGAGTTTTTGCGCGAAGGTTCGGCAGTTCACGACACCTTCAACCCCGATCGCATTGTACTAGGAGGCAATAGTCAAAGAGCAGTAGCTTTAATGCAACAACTGTATGCCCCAATTGTGGAACGCAAGTACGCTGAAGATCAATCTTTACCCCCTGTACCAATTCTGGCAACAGACCTGAGTTCGGCGGAGATGATCAAATACGCCGCTAATGCCTTCTTAGCCACCAAGATTAGTTTTATTAACGAAGTTGCTAATATTTGCGATCGCGTCGGTGCTGATGTTACCCAAGTAGCCAAGGGTATCGGTCTAGACTCCCGCATTGGTAACAAGTTTTTACAAGCTGGTATTGGTTGGGGTGGTTCTTGTTTCCCCAAAGATGTCTCCGCTCTAATTCACACTGCTGATGATTATGGCTATGAAGCCCAGCTAATGAAAGCTGCTGTCAGTGTCAATGAACGTCAGCGGTTGATTGCTTTGGAAAAACTCCAACAAGTTCTGAAAATTCTCAAAGGCAAAACAGTTGGGCTACTCGGACTGACCTTCAAGCCAGATACCGATGACTTGCGCGACGCCCCAGCACTCATCCTAATTGAGCAGCTAAACCGACTTGGAGCCAAAGTCAAAGCCTACGATCCCATTATTTCTCAAACAGGTATGCGTCATGGGCTTTCTGGGGTGTTAGTAGAAACCGATGCCGAAAGACTTGCTGACGGCTGTGATGCCTTAGTACTTGTCACCGAATGGCAGCAGTTCAGCACTCTCGACTATGTGAAGATGGCAAAATTGATGGCCCACCCAGTTATCATCGATGGTCGTAACTTCCTCGACCCCGAAGCAATGATCCGGGCTGGATTCCAATATGTAGGCGTGGGAAGATAGAGAGTTAGGAGTTAGGAGTGATAAATAAAAATTAATTACTAACTTCTAACTCGTTTGAAAACCTAAATATTTAAACTACCGCCTAGATTCATCTAGGCGGTATTTAATTTGTTTAAAGCTTAACTTTGTATTTTTACGTGTAAACTTGTTTTAAGAGCTACTTGGAACACGTTCAATTTCAGCATATCCACTGAAAATAAGTTTTTGACCTTCAGTTTCTAATCGATTGAGCCGCATTTTCACTCCATCAAGGTCAAAACGATCAAGATCAACCATATTATCTAAAATTTCTACCAGCGCTACGCTCAAGGTTTGCGAGATTTCTCGTTGTGCTTCTGGCACTTGGTCAAGTTGAATTTTTGGATCTTTGAAAGAAACTCGCCGCCGCCTTTCAATAGCTACTGTTAAAATCATGCTCAGGGGTACGAGTTCGCCATTATTTAAATCTGCTTTTGCTACAAGCTGTAAGCGATTCTCTGGCAATAGCTGTACCTGGACATCCGTAAATGAGACTGGTTCACCGCCAGATAATGCCGTCAGGGATGGTACGGTGAGGTTAAGCAGACGCTTTTTCACCAGTTCCGCATTAAAGGCTTGGTTGATGCCTGCTTCTGATAATATAACTTGAGCGATCGCTTGAGTGGGTTGCTTAAGACTAAGTTTGCCACTTAAAACCGAGCCGAAGTCAATAGCCACCGCATCGGTTTCAAAAGACATCTCCTCTACCGCGAAATCTTTCCGAATCATCAAGCCACGACCGCTCATTTTGAAGCTATCGATGCTGCCTTGCAACAGTTTGCTGGAGGGATAGCAGCGGACAAAGACTTCTACTGACTCGCTTTGGGTAAACAGGTGGCGAATCGTTTGGCTGGCAACTGTGTTGAGCATCCGCTCTCCCCAATCAGTGCCTTTAGGATCTTGTAAACCAGTAAGTCCGCCGAACATTTGGTTCTTAGTCTCTAGAAGTTGTTTGTACTTTTGTAACAAACTGTGAAGAATACAGCAAGCGATCCCGTGATTAATTGTGCTGATGGGTAGGCATAGGGTAGCTGATGGTTGATGAGCTTATGTATTAAATATTACTGTTCATAAATGTACTACCCATTTTCTTTAGTAGACATACAAGCAGTATTAAAAGATTGTCATAAAGCTATTGAAATATATAAATCTCAAGGTGAAATAATTAAATTATAGAGGATACAAATTTTATTAAAAAGCTTACGCGAGACGTAGCTTGTTTCAGAACTCATATTTTTCTGAGCCTACCAATCCCACACTTTTATCTAGCGCTATCTTTATGTTTTATTTCCAGAAAATCTTTAGTTACTCTAACTATAGAATCTCCATTTATATAATTTGAAGTATAATTGGGCGTTAATGGCAGATTATCGCCCGATTCTAGTACTAAAATAACCCGAAAAAAGTATTCGTCTATACTAGTATTAATCCGTTCAAGCTTAACATCAGTAATTTCGTTCAAAGAATATTGAAAAACTGTTTTTCCTAACGTTCCAAACCACCTGTAACGACTAAGCTTTACAGTATTTGTTTCCTTGTCAAAATTACAAGTGATAAATAAACCTGGTGACGCTACTAGCAACGCTAATATTCCACAGAATACAGTAAACCTGACAACAATGTAACCCATAAAAGTGTCATCAAGTATAACCGCTAAATTGTTCTCTGTAGGGTTTTTCAAAAATTTGTTAATTCTTAATACTATTGATTGTAATTCTTCAAGTTTAAATTTTGGGTATGTTCTATCTGTAAAAGGAAAGCTATCTTTATCAGTTAATAGTAAAATTTTATATGAGTATCTGGGCTTAACTTGACTATCGGTTTGCATCTCTGTTTCCAATTTAGCCTCTAGTAACTCAGAAACTAGCACTTCACTTTTTTCTTGACCAAACCAATAATTTTCTGTTAGCTTACACATTCCTGTTAGAGTATTTTGTCCTGCACTCAAATCAATATTTGAAGTAGATATATTGTTTGGATAACGATTGCAGACAAGTTGTGTAATAGGTGTAAATATAATAGTCGCAAATAAAAATAGAACAAATAATTGACTAAAAAATATTCCTACACCTAAAAATACTTTTGGTCGAATAATGAAAATAAGTTTAGTTGATGTTTGCTCTGAGACTTTTAGAGGATTAGCTAGAGTGAAATAACATCCAGCACCTAAGTTAATTGCCAACAGGATGGCAAATAATAAAACAGTCATTTTATTTGTAGCTCCAGAACCACTTGAGCAGATAGAAATATTACGCGTTTACCAATTAGATAATAAATTAAGAAAGAATAACCTCAATTAGTCTTCTGTGGCTAGTGCCCATCAAATATGCCAGTATTAGCTCAGTATCGCCACCAAAATCCGAAGTAAGTCGTCTATGTCAGCAGGAACACGATATAAATTCAGGTCTTGAGTTATTTGTTTACTTTCTCGATTCAGTAGACCAAATTGCCAAATATCCCCTGTAGAAACAGCACCCTGTAAATTTAGCTCTTGAGAGTCAGTCCACGCATCAATAGCAATCAGTTCTACAGCAAGCTGGGTAAAGCCCCTTGCCAAATCAGCATTTTTAGCTTCCACAACCAAGAGCTTATGGTCTGTATGAAGATAATAGTCAAGGGAACCTTTTAATTGTTCTGTAACTATAAGAGGATATTCAATTCTAAGTTGGGCACGGGTGTAATGAACAATATCCAATAAAATTGGGGCAATTAGTAACTCTCTGCGGGCTGCCTCACTAGTCAAACTAATATATGGCAAGCTCTCCTCAATCCTAGATTTGAGATTTACGAGTCTGTCTAATTCAATGCTGGACTTTTGGTGATTGAGAGAGGAACGTTTTAAAGAATAGCCAAATTCAGCCAGGATGTCTTCTGGCTCGAATGACATCTCAAAATAGTTTCTGAAAGTGTATGAGTGATTTGGTTGAAGGATGGGAGTTTTGCTCATACTTGATAATTCGTAATTCGTAATTGAGCTTTTTAAAATAACATCAGATTTTCAATAGGTTCGATTGTCATACAACTTGTATGACAAACATAATAGGCCTCCTACCTCGTCAACAACTTTCGCCGCAGATTATCTAATGCTGCATTCGCACTAACATGACGAATTAGAGCGCGTCCTCGCACTGTGCCAAACTGATACTCAAAACTTGCCACTTCATCGTCTGGCCCAGCTAAACCAACGTAAACTAAACCCACTGGCTTAGTATCTGTCCCTCCAGTTGGGCCAGCAATACCAGTAATACTCAGTCCCCAAGTGGTTGAAAGTCGGGTTTTTACCCCAATTGCCATTTGCTCTGCAACGATCGCACTTACCGCCCCAAATTTCTCTAAATCTTCCTGCTTAACCCCCAGCAACCCAACCTTCACCGAATTGTCATAAGAAATTACTCCACCCCAAAAGTAATCAGAACTCCCAGAAATCTCAGTTAACATTTGTCCTAAACCGCCACCAGTGCAAGATTCTGCGACTGAAAGCGTTTCTTTTGATGTCCGCAACAGCTGACCGACCACGGAAGCAAGAGTATCGTTATTAACACCGTAAAAATCTAGTCCGGCGATTTCTTTAAGTTGTTTCTCAATTGGCGCAATTAGTTCTTCTGCGGCTGCTTCGGAAGTTGCTTTAGCAGAAACTCGCAATCTTACTTCCCCCTTACCTGCATAAGGCGCTACTGTGGGATTTGGCAACTTTAAGTAGGAAGCAACCTTTTCCGCTAAAGCAGATTCACCAATACCCCAAAATTTTAAACTCCGGCTGTAAATAATTTCTTTACCCCAACCTTGACTTTTGAGAAATGGGACGGCTGTTTCTTCCCACATCGGGTGCATTTCACTGGGAACACCGGGAAAGGTAAAAATCGTAATTTCAGGACGAGGTTGCCAAATGATGCCGGGTGCTGTTCCAGTTGGGTTGGGGAGAATTTCTGCACCTTGGGGAATCAAAGCTTGTTTGCGGTTACTTGGTGACATAACCCGACCACGTTGGGCGAATTTCTGGGTTATGTCTTCGATGATGTCAGAGTGTTCTACCAACGGGACTTTAAAAAAATCGGCGATGGTTTCGCAGGTGAGGTCATCTGGTGTCGGGCCGAGTCCACCAGTAAAAATGAGAATTTGCGCTCTGGAAATAGCAATTTCTATAACTTCTTTCAACCGTTCTGGGTTATCCCCAACCACTGTTTGATAGTAATGGGGGATACCTAGCTGCGCTAATTGTTGCGCCAAAAATTGAGCATTGCCGTTGAGGATATCTCCTAGCAGCAGTTCAGTACCAACACAAATAATTTCTGCACTCATTGGATTGGGAATGGGGAATGGGGAATAGGGAGTTGGGAGTGGGGAATGGGGAATGGGGAAGAAGAACTATTACCAATGCCCCATGCCCCATGCCTAATTATGCTAGTGCTGGTACAGGAATTTCCAGGTGAGGATATAAGGGGAAGCGATCGCACAATGCTGCTACCCTTTGCCGACAATCTTGGGTTACTACGTCGGAATCTGGAGAAAGTAGGCGATCGCTAATAATATTTGCAATCTCGGTAAATTCTCCTACTCCTAAGCCCCGCGTGGTCATGGCTGGAGAACCTAATCTCAGACCACTGGTAACAAATGGCGATTGTGGATCAAAGGGAATAGTATTTTTGTTAGCAGTAATATTCACGCTACTAACTAGCTGATCCGCCTGCTTACCAGTTAGATTGACAGAGCGTAAATCTACTAATATTAAATGGTTGTCAGTGCCATTAGACACTAACTTTAAACCCCGATTTTGTAGTTGTTCGGCCAAAGCACGAGCATTTTCAATCACTTGGGCAGAATAGGTTTTAAACTCAGGCTTGAGGGCTTCTCCAAAAGCTACAGCCTTACCAGCAATGACATGTTCCAATGGCCCGCCTTGGCTACCAGGAAAAACAGATTTATCTAGCTTTTTACCTAGTTCTGCCTCACCAGTCAAAATTAAACCACCTCTAGGCCCGCGTAGAGTCTTATGTGTAGTTGTTGTTACTACGTGACAATGAGGAATGGGATCGGGATGAAGACCACTAGCAACTAAACCAGCAATGTGAGCAATATCGGCGAGTAAGTAAGCGCCGATTTCATCAGCAATACTACGGAACTTTTCAAAGTCAATGATACGGGGATAAGCTGAATAACCACAAATCAGCAGCTTAGGACGCTCCCTTAGCGCCAGCTCTCGAATTTGGTCATAGTCAAGTTGTTCTGTTTGTTGACTGACACCATAGTGGCTAACTTGGAACCACTTACCTGAAAAATTTACAGGGGAACCGTGGGTAAGATGTCCCCCATGAGACAAATCCATCCCCATAATTTTGTCTCCTGGTTGCAGCAGCGACAGAAACACTGCAAAGTTGGCTTGTGCGCCAGAATGGGGTTGCACATTCGCATGAGCAGCACCAAATATCTGTTTAGCACGGTCGATCGCTACTTGCTCGATTTTGTCGATAAACTCACAACCGCCATAGTAGCGTTTACCAGGTAAACCTTCGGCATATTTATTTGTCAGTACCGAACCTTGAGCCGCCAGTACAGCGGCGGAGGTAAAGTTTTCACTAGCAATCAACTCCAAGTGATCTCGCTGACGCTGTAGTTCGTCGTTGATTAACCCCGCGATCGCTGGATCACTGGAGGAAAGAAAGTCTGAATTAGTCCTAGTCACTTCAATTATCCTTATGGAAATTTGTACAACGGCTGATTTGGGTTGGATACAGCACCTAAATAACAGTCAAGAGCAATAGTTTTTGACTGCTGTACAGAGGCGATTAATCGTCTCCGTACTCTGAGGTTTATTTGTGCCAACTTATTTATTATTAGACCCAAGCTTGATTAATGCATTAATAATCATAACCTTGGTTTTTGAAATCCTCACCTTGCTGCGTGTTGTGAGGTCGTTAAACAGTATTCTTTATGACTGGAGTTTAGACTAAGCCATACAAAATGACCCAGCAGGGCTGAGTTAATCA
>NZ_JBDNJQ010000076.1:0-37034 GCF_051172895.1 Nostoc sp. CALU 1950
GTCATTTGTCATTGGTCATTTGTCATTGGTCATTTGTCATTGGTCATTTGTCATTTGTCATTGGTCATTTGTCATTTGTTTAACTAACTTTGGGTGGTTAAGTCCCCTACCTCTACAGGCAGACCGTTTTGGGTCGGAGTCTAAATCCCCGTCGTAAAACGTAATTGCGAATTGCGAATTGCGAATTGTTTTAATGCCCTATGTCCCATGACTAATATAATGAAATCCTTTGACAAAATCTATCACCATATTTAACGAAGGCAATATATCATATTTTATTGATTCATTAGATATATCATCATAAGTTGAAGCATTGAGAGCAGAGCGATTAATAAATCTTTTCCCAAAGTTGGGATGATCATAGACAATCAAAGTGTGGGCGCTGGAATTCGTTAAAATTATTTGGGTTGGGGCTTTACAAAAATTTAACTTTGCGGCTACTTCAATATTTTTTTTCATCTGTTTAATTGTTGTAGCCTGACCCCTGGCTTGTTCTAAAAGAATATTTAATTGCTCTACAATCTGGGGCGATTTTAAATCTTGTTTTGCAACAACTTCACTGTTAATCATTTCCACCATAGTGGAAATATTCTTTTGGATAGATGCCGCATCTAGAAAGGGAAGAATCACAATATAAGCAGTGGATAATAATGCTTCGTCGCTATCTACATAAAAAGTGAAAATAGTTCGACGACGACCACTTTCGATGCTTGGGGGTTGTTTTAGTCCCCGGTATTCCTGAGCAATTTGGTAGTAAGCGCCTGCGATCGCAAAATTGGCTTCGTGTTCTAGGGCTGCATCAACGATAATCCTTATTGTTGGCGGTGTTTCGTTAAAAAAATCTCGTGACTCTGCGGAATGGAAGTTTTGAACAATGGAGCGATCGCCATTTGGGCTAAGATCAACCCATTCACAAATCATACTTTCGGTTTTTAAACCAAACCTGGAGGTGGCATAAAGCTTTGCCCCAGTTAAAGTTGCTCCTGTTAAATCAGCACCAATCCATTCCGCCCTAATTAATTTTGCTTGAGTTAAATTGGCGTGTACTAAACTCGTATTCGTTAAATTGGCATTGCTTAAATCTGCGCCAATTAAATCAGCCCCGCTCAATTTTGCACCACTCAAATCTGCCCATCGGAGGTTTGCACCGCTCAAATCTGCCCATCGGAGGTTTGCACCGCTCAAATCTGCCCCGCTCAAGTTAGCATGGCTGAGATTAGCTTGTCTGAGTTCAGTTTCTCGCAAATTGGCGCCGCTCAGGTCAGAACGACTGAGGTCACTGGCGTTTAAGTTCGCCATCTCCAAGTTGGCCCCAGTCAAGGAAGCACCTCTCAAGACAGTCTCGCTCAAGTTAGCGTGGCGGAGATTGGCTTGGCGGAGTGTCGCCTCTCGCAAATCGGCACTGGTGAGGTCAGCTTCCGACAAGTCAGCGCGACTGAGATCAGCACGAATTAACTCGGCGCGGATCAATGAGGCCCCTCTAAGTTGAGCGCGACTGAGATCGGCTCGAATCAAATTAGCAACATTGAGGCTGGCGTTGTTCAAGATGGCGCTACATAGATTCGCCCCACTTAGTCTGGCGACATTCAGCTTGGCATTACTCAAGTTGGCTTCACTCAGATTCGCGCCACTCAGGTTGACTATGCTTAAATTAGCATCGCTCAGATTCACGCCACTGAGTTTGACCCCACTCAGATTGGCTTCTGGGAGGTCAACACCACTAAAGTTTAAGACTCCTGCTGCGTATTTTTCCAGTAATTCCTCTACAGTCATCGATGCTACCCCTTGGATGCCAACTTTAATAGTTGGTAAAGTCATAAAAACGGAATGTCAAAATCAAAAATGAATATTGGGATTTTAGGATTGGGACTGATTGGCGGATCTTTGGGCTTTGATTTGCGATCGCAAGGACATCATATCTTAGGAGTCAGTCGCCGTGAATCTACCTGTGAAAAGGCACTTGCTCTCGGCTGTGTTGATCAAGCATCAGTTGATCTGAGCTTGTTAGCAGCCGCAGAGGTTGTATTTATTTGTACTCCTCTAGCGCTTATTGTGCCCCAATTTGAGCAGATGATCGCTCATTTGTCTACCGCTACCATCGTGACTGATGTCGGTTCGGCGAAAGCACAGATAGTTAAGGATATTTCTCCCCTTTGGGATAATTTTATCGGTGGTCATCCAATGGCGGGAAGAACAGACAGTGGGATAGAAGCTGCACAGCGGCATTTATTTGTTGATAAACCTTATGTATTAACACCAGTAACTACAACACCAAGTAGTGTAATTACAGTTGTAGAAGAACTTGTGCGATCGCTAGGAGCTAATATCTATTATTGTCAACCAGAGCAACATGACCGCGCTGTTAGCTGGATTTCCCATTTACCTGTAATGGTCAGTTCTTCCTTGATTGCTGCTTGTTTGAGCGAAACTGACCCCGATGTTTTGGAATTAGCCCAAAAGTTAGCTAGTTCAGGTTTTCGGGATACCAGTCGTGTGGGTGGTGGGAACCCAGAGTTGGGAGTGATGATGGCGCGGTATAATCGTCAAGCATTGCTGCGATCGCTGCAACAATATCGTCACAATCTTGATGAGTTGACTAACTTAATTGAGCAAGAAAATTGGGAAGTTTTAGAGGAAAAGTTTAAATCAAGGCAACAGGCACGACCTAATTTTGTTGAATAGTAAAAATACGCCTGCCCTAGCGAATCGAATTCGCGGCTATACAGACAAAACTCACCTCCGTGGGTTTCAAATTCTTTGAGTTTGCGTAGGCAGACTTCTTTGCAAGACACTGTTCGCGTTCGTTTGTGTAGCCGCGATTTCTAAGAGACTGGTATATTTGAGATGCTCGCGTTTGATAGCTACCAAACCGATGTACCATACAGATAAATTTACAAAAATAAACAATGGTAGAACGTCCAATTAAGAAATCGGAACGTCAGGCTCAAGGAAATACTGACAACAATTCTGAAAACTCGGATTCTGTAACCCCTATTGAATCCAACCCCAAAAGCTCAAAACCGAGCCGCGATCGCTCATCTGGTGGAGGGAAAAAATCATCATATAAAGATGAAGTCAGGCAGCCTGTGAATCTTGCACTAGCGCGTGGCCCAAAACCCGTTAAACCTCCAGCCGCTAAAGTTAAAACAGAAGAACTTGAAACCGAATCAGAATCAGAATCTATCTCTGAGGAGTCTCAAGACTAACATTAGAAGTGCCGCGTGTGATGTGGGAGGCTATAAAGACTGTGATTTCTGGCTCTGAAGGCAGCGATCGCGCCCCCCATCACCATTAGGTTATTGTGTAGCTTCTCACGAGTTCCTGTATGTCAATGCGCGGAAGGGTAGGTGTACAAATTCCACAGCCCCAAAAAAGTGCTTCTATCTCAACACCAGCAAGCATTTCACCCCGCTAATCTCCCAATTATTATCCGCGCAACGTCTGAAATGCTTACAAAAAGTGGGTTTCAGCTTTCAACTTTTACCGACACTCTTTCCAAAGAAATTCTCTAATGCTATGATTGCTCTAGATTCGCGCAACCGTACCTTGAAAACTAAATACAGCTTGGCTTTCCGGCTTCTGCCATTGCAATTCAACAAAATCCCTATTAGGGATTGAAACAAGTTTTGTGGGTAATGCTGAAACTTTATTTATTGCAATTCAACAAAATCCCTATTAGGGATTGAAACTGTGTATTCATTTTTAATCAGTCCATTGACAATCTAGATTGCAATTCAACAAAATCCCTATTAGGGATTGAAACGCCATACCATCAAGGATCGTGAAAATCGTAGCAATATTGCAATTCAACAAAATCCCTATTAGGGATTGAAACAAAAGTTGTCGTGCTTCTGAAATTCTGCAACCAGTAAATTGCAATTCAACAAAATCCCTATTAGGGATTGAAACATGTGGGAGGATGGAATAACCAAACACCCAGGCCTATTGCAATTCAACAAAATCCCTATTAGGGATTGAAACATCATTGAGCTTAGTTAGCCCCATGAACGCTTGCATTGCAATTCAACAAAATCCCTATTAGGGATTGAAACCTTGGCTTATTCTTAACTTGTTAACTAAACGTAAAATTGCAATTCAACAAAATCCCTATTAGGGATTGAAACTCGCATCCCCAGCAATATGCACATCAGCTTTCTTATTGCAATTCAACAAAATCCCTATTAGGGATTGAAACCACGCGGGCCACTTCTTCCAATCAAATTGCTTTAGAATTGCAATTCAACAAAATCCCTATTAGGGATTGAAACAAATAGTTAGCCAACTAACCAAAAAGAAACCCAGAATTGCAATTCAACAAAATCCCTATTAGGGATTGAAACTGCCCAAAATCCACTACTACTAATGGAGCAAAGTATTGCAATTCAACAAAATCCCTATTAGGGATTGAAACATCTCTACCCCTCTTATTGCATTTTTCCTTGCCAATTGCAATTCAACAAAATCCCTATTAGGGATTGAAACTTTTTCATTGCTGCTTCATCATTGGCTACCAAATGAATTGCAATTCAACAAAATCCCTATTAGGGATTGAAACTTGAGCGTGGGTTGGGTGTGAGAATTTTTTACTTCTATTGCAATTCAACAAAATCCCTATTAGGGATTGAAACGCAGTAGCCTGTGGTTGATGGGGCAAGATTTGAGGTATTGCAATTCAACAAAATTCCTATTAGGGATTGAAACGACTCAAACTAAGCGTGATACTGCTGTTTCTTATTTAAATTGCAATTCAACAAAATCCCTATTAGGGATTGAAACTTGACACAGCACTGGAAAGTCTGTAATACGGGAACATTGCAATTCAACAAAATCCCTATTAGGGATTGAAACAAGCTTTAGGTAATGCTTCCGTATTATTTCTTCGATTGCAATTCAACAAAATCCCTATTAGGGATTGAAACCTCTTTTAATGACTGCTTAATTAATGCCCAATGAATTGCAATTCAACAAAATCCCTATTAGAGATTAAAACCAATACCGTTTAGTTAAAACAAAAAACAAAAAACCTCATGTAGAGACGCAATTTATCGCGTCTGATTAAGACCAATTATCTACACCAATAACCCTGAACCCAAGCGTATTAGAATTAAAACTTAAGGGTGAATTTTTAGAATTCTTCTTTGAGCTTAAATTACCCTAAATAGCTTTCATTGGCAGACTGATAACGAATGTCGCTCCCTGTCCAATTCCTGGGCTTTCGGCTGAGACAGTGCCACCGTGTAATTCTACCAAGTGACGGACGATCGCTAACCCTAATCCTAGTCCACCATGCGATCGCGTGGTGGAACTGTCAGCTTGACGAAAGCGTTCAAATACATGGGGTAGGAATTCGGCAGCAATTCCCCCTCCCGTATCACTCACCCGAATTTGTACGTAAGATTCAATTCGCTCTAATTGCACATCAACTCTTCCGCCCTTGGGTGTAAACTTGACGGCATTGGAGAGCAAATTCCACACAACCTGTTGCAAGCGGTTGGCATCACCCACAACTACCTCTACTTCCGGGTCAAATCTACAGTTAATACTAATCTCTTTCGCCTGGGCTGCTGGGTACACAGTATCGATTGCCGCCTCTACAAGTGGTGCAAGTTTTACCTTATTCATACTTAGATTGAGTGTGCCTCTAATAATCCGTGACACATCTAAAACATCTTCAATCAGTTGCGCCAGGGATTTAGTGTTCCGCTCAATTGTCTCTAGTGCCCGACTAGTCATAGTCTCATCAAACTTGCGAGTTCTAAGTAGCTGTGCCCAGCCCAGGATAGCGTTTAGTGGTGTACGGAGTTCATGGGAGAGTGTGGCCAGAAACTCATCCTTCATGCGGCTTGCTGCTTCTGCATCCGCGCGTGCTGCTTGTTCGCGTTTAAGCAGTTCTTCACGTTCTTGCTCTGCTTGCTTGCGATCGCTAATATCAATCATGAATCCATGTAGTAGCTGCGGCCCATTGTCATCGCGCACCACATTCACAATGTCATACAGCCAAACTACTCTGCCATCAGCAGCCAACATTCTGTATTCAAATTCGTAATTATTCAGTAACAGCGAAGATTCTTGACAATACTGGATAACCCACTCCCGATCTTCTGGATGTATATGTTTTGCCCAGAAATCATCGGTGTACCACTCTGACAATGGATAGCCCAGAATCTCAACAGTTTGTGGCCCTACATAAGTAAAATTCCCGGTAGTGGCATTTACCTCCCAAGGAATCATGCGGACTTTTTCGGTGAGTGTTTTTAACCGTTTCTCGCTCTGTTTGAGAGCTGCTTCTGCTAACTTATGAAGTGTAATATCTGTAATTAGGGCAACAAATCCTGCAACTTTTCCCTGCTGACTAAACTGGGGAATGTAAGTAACATTCATGTAATGGTTTGTGCCATCTTTATGAGGTAATTGGGTTTCGTAATTTACCTGCTCTCCTGAGAGTACTGCTTCTACATAAGGGAGAATCGACTGATAAACCGACTCTCCCAGAATTTCTCTAATGTGTTTACCAGAAATTTCGGAAGCAGGAATCCCAAACCAGTGTTCATATCCTTTGTTATTAAAGCGATAACGCTGCTCACCATCAACATAGGAAATCTGGACGGGCACCGCATTTGTAATCAGGCGCAGTTCATCTTCTCGTTGACGCAGTGCTGTTTCTGCCATTTTCTGCTCTGTGATGTCGCGTTGAGTTCCCCAAGCTCTAACTAAAAGGCCATTTTCGACAACTCCCACCAGATTATTCAAAAAATATTTGGAATTACCTTGCTTATCTATTTCGTGGGACTCAGCATCGATTAGTCGGTAGTTAGAACGGATAAAATTACGCAGGTATGCAATATTATGTGGATCGGAGGCAACAAGAAAGTCTCCTAGTCTGACGCCGATAATTTCTTCGGCACGAGAACAGCCATACATCTGCGCCATAACATTGTTGCATTCTGCCAGATAAACATATTGGTAAAAATGTTCAATTTGTGCATCTTCTGGACAATCTACTGAAATTGGTACTTCCAGTTTGATGCACCAAATACCTTCTGAACTCTGCTCTAAAAAAGTGCGGTAGCGTTCTTCGCTTTTAGAAAGGGCAAGCTCTGCTTGTTTGCGTTGACTTAAATCAAGTACAAAAGAGATAATCTCGTTAGGATTATTTTCTAACAAAGCAGAACTTAACAGGATAGGAACGCGACTGTTATCTTTGCGGATGTATTCGTTCTCAAAGGGCTGACATACAGCTTTGGTTGTGAGTTCTGCGTAGGCGTAGCCCGCCATAGGCATCGCACTGTTGTTAGCTTCAATATATTCTGGTGGTATCATATCGCGCCATCGGACTCGCCCTGCTTGCAAATCCTCCTGGGAATAACCTACCATTCGTAAAAAAGCATCATTAGCCTCTGCGATCGCTCCATCCATCTTGGTTACAATTACCCCAATAATGTTGGACTCTATCAACCTTGTAAACCTTGCCTCGCTCACCTGTAGCTTCTGCAAACTCGTTTGAAGATGTTGTTTGGCAGTGCGTAACTCTGAGTTCAGCAAGTTAATAATTGTTGTCACAACCACAAATAAGCCTAACCGCAGCATGTTGTCTAGATTTGCAACCAGGAGCGAAAACACTGGCTCTAAGAAAAAGTAGCTGACGGCTAAAGTAGACAAAGCAGTAGCCAGCAACCCTGCTTCCATGCCGCCATACCAGGCACTAACCGCCACGGCAGCAAAAAACAGCAGGAAAAGACTTGATTTCAGTAGTGGCTGTAGCAATAGTGTCAGTAGCAATACGCTACCAACAGCCAATAGTGCCACAGCATAGGGCGCTAGAAGGGAACGTGTTCCTTTCAATTTAGCTTCTCCTTTTATGCAGCTAGCTAAAGGATTATTCCCAAAATCAGCTAGAAAATGTGTAGGCGTCTTGTCGTAGACATCGCTTAACTTTTATTATGCATCGGAAAAATACACACATAAGCAGTTACTTGCCGCGAATCTATCTAAAGTAGTAAAACAGAGTTTTAGCAAAGGTTGAATAAGCTGATAATTGCCGCTCTAATTATATATGTTTTATTTTGGAGTATCCGTCAAAAAGTATAGATTTATTAAGTTTTGACATTAATTCCCTTGAGTATATAAGTCATCATTTCACCTTTACCTTTTACCTGAATTAAACCTCGTTTTTCCAATAAGTAATTATCCTTTAAAAACTGATAACTTGCTTCACAAACCTGGATACTACCTGCAATACCATGCGATTCCATTCTACTTGCCGTATTGACTGTATCTCCCCAAAGGTCGTAGGCAAACTTTTTCAGCCCGATCACTCCTGCGACTACTGGCCCTGTACTAATGCCAACGCGGATGCAAAAGGATTGGTTATTTTCTTCGTTAAATGTAGCTACAGCCTTTTGCATATCCAAGGCCATATTAGCGATTGCCGGAGCATGGTTGTTAGACTGATTTGGCAACCCTGCAACAGCCATATATGCATCGCCAATAGTTTTGATTTTCTCTACCCCATGACGTTCTGCCAATTGGTCGAACAAACAGAATATTGTATTTAATAGCTCGACTAATTCCGCAGGAGATGTACGACTTGAAAGCTCTGTAAAGCCAACAATATCGGCAAATAAAACCGTAACTTCCAGAAAGCTATCGGCAATAGTTGTCGGTTGTTGTTTTAATTGTTCTGCAATCATCTCTGGCAGAATATTTAGTAGCAGCCGTTCTGATTTGTACTGCGCTAGTTCCATTGCTTTACGGGCGTAAAATTCTTTTTTTCGCAAGCGCTCGTATAAATAGACAGAGAAGACACAAATCATGCAAGTCCAAAATAAATATAAACCCTGCTCAATGTAGAAAGCTGATGGATGCGTTAATTGGGGACTATACAATAAATATAAAATTAAATAGCAAATAATTGTTCCTATTTGTGATATTAAATGTAACCACCATTGTACTGGAACGATTGTAGCCTGAGTCAGAAACATCAAAGTCCAGATATTACTTCTAGGTTCTAGATTATTAAACAGCAAAGCTACATCAATTTGGACGGCACAAGTTACAGACCAGCATAAACTCAAAAAAATTAAATTTGGGTAACGACGACCTATAGAGGTTTTACATAAACCCCAACAAATGAGCGTGAATAATTCTACTACAATACCGATTTTAAAGGCATATATTTTGCCTTGTAATTGGGAATTTGCCCAGAGAAAAAAAGCGATTAAAGTCAAGCCAGATACCAACATAATCTGTGCCTGTAATTGCAGCCGTTTCAGCAGAAAACTCTGTCGCTGTTCTTTGTAGGATTCGGCAAGGTTATTGTTGGTTTGCCGATAGGACATTCCGTGACTAATGAGCGCATCGAGTTGGTTTTTGTCGGAGTTAGTTGGATGAATCATGCACTTTTTGCGTTATTAGTAATCAAGGGAGTGGGGAGTGAGGAGTGGGTACTGGGTACTGGGTACTGGGTGCTGGGTACTGGGTGCTGGGTTCTGGAGGCTAGGAACTTGCGGACTAGTTTTCCTATACCTAATTTTCAATATTCAATATCCAATCCCCAATCCCTAGTCCCCAATCCCCAATCCCCAGTCCCCAATCCCCAATCCCCAGTCCCCAAAATGGCTCGTACCCCTACATTAAATTTTGATCGTGGCACATTAATTCTGCATCCACCACCACGTGGCAAAGGTTGGATGGACTATGCGACGTGGGATGATAGAGTTGAAAAATTCCGCATTCCAGCAATTAGATACCGATCGCTAGTAGAAGCATTACAAGCGGAAGATGTTTATTTTATCGATGAGGCGAAAGAATTCTATCCTGTAGACTTGGTTCCCACTCTAGAAATGGAACCCTATCCCCACCAAACTGAGGCGCTAGCGGCTTGGAAACTGGCGGGTAGGCAGGGGGTTATTGTGCTTCCCACGGCGGCGGGAAAGACTTATTTGGCGCAAATGGCGATGCAGTCAACACCGCGCACGACGCTGATTGTGGTGCCAACCTTGGATTTAATGCATCAGTGGTATGCACACCTAGTAGCGGCTTTCCCCGATGCTGAGGTGGGATTGCTGGGAGGTGGTTCGCGGGATAGAACGGCAATTTTAGTTGCAACTTATGATAGTGCAGCAATTCACGCTGAGACGTTGGGAAATCAATATGCGTTGATTGTTTTTGACGAATGTCATCATTTACCCACAGATTTTAATCGGGTGATTGCTGAATATGCGATCGCACCTTATCGCTTGGGACTCTCCGCAACACCAGAACGCACCGATGGTAAACACGCTGACTTAAATATCCTCATTGGTCAAGAAGTATATCGCAAACGCGCCGAAGATTTGGCGGGGAAAGCCTTAGCAGAACATGAAATTGTCCAAATTAAGGTCAAATTATCGCAACTTGAGCGCGAAAGATATAACCAACTAATTCAAACCCGCAATGATTTTTTGAAGCAATCCAAGATTTCTTTAGGGAGTCTGCAAGGTTGGCAAATGTTCGTCCAAATGAGTGCGCGATCGCAATCTGGACGGAGAGCGATGTTAGCGCATCGGGAAGCGAAAGATATTGCTTTGGGTACTGATGGTAAATTGCGAATTCTAATTAATTTATTAGCAGAACATTATCCGGCAAGAATTTTGATTTTTACTGCTGATAATGCAACAGTTTATCGGATTTCTCAAGAGTTGCTAATTCCGGCAATTACTCATCAAACTCCTGTGAAAGAACGGCATGAGATATTAACAAAGTTTCGAGAGGGTCAATATAATACTTTGGTTGCTTCTCACGTGTTGAATGAAGGTGTTGATGTGCCGGCGGCTTCTGTGGCGATTATTTTATCGGGAACTGGTTCGGCTAGGGAGTATACTCAGCGATTGGGGAGGATTTTACGGAAGGGGAATATTGAGAATAAACAGGCAATTTTATATGAAGTAGTGGCGGAGGATACGAGTGAAGAAGGGACTTCGGCTAGGCGAAGAGGGGAGAGGAAGGTAGAGGGAGAAAAGAAAGGGAAGTTACAGGTTGTGTATGGGAGTGGGAAGGAAAAAAGTTTGAAGGCTGCGGAACAGATAGAAATTAATTATTCAACCGGAAATCCAAAATCTAAAATCCAAAATTCAGCAGATGTTACCGACAGATTTACTGATGCACCGCCAAAACGGGGAGGAGATCATCCCGAAGAGACTGAAGATTGATCAAAAAACTTCGGAGTTGGCGATTGAGTTAATTAATTATTTTCAATCAGCAGTGGGTAAAACTCAAGGTGTGCTTGAGCGACAACTGACTGACTTTGAAGGAGATTCAACAGATTATCGTGTGAAACGGGGATTAGCTTATATTCTCAAAAGTAGTTTTTGCACTTTTGAAGTGGTTAGTCCTCTGGAACCACAAATGTTAAGAGAACGAGTGTTTTCTCTAGCTGCAAAGTCTGTTTCTAGTCGAGAATCAACACAAGTTACTCTGAGTAAAATTGCCGATGAGTTAACTCAAGAACTTGAGCGGGAAGTTTTATTAGAACAGGTTCGGAATGGATTATATGCTGATTTATCTGAAAATAAGATTTTGACAGTTTTTGATGCACCAACAGCACCAGATTTGTTAAATAGATATAACTTATCTCAGGTGCAGGGTGTATTTTATAAAGCCAGCCAACTTGTATTAAATGCCCACCGGAATGTTCCGGGAGAATATAAGCTGTTATTTCGCTATCTAAAGTTGTTTCAATTGATGGCTTATATTGAGGGTGATGCTGACCACGGGTTTACAATTACCATTGATGGGCCGACTAGCTTGTTTAATCCTAGTACACGATATGGGTTAGCGATCGCTAAACTTATTCCCGCTTTACTTCACGTTACTAAATGGAGTCTTTCTTCCATTCTCAAAACCCGCGACGCCTATACAAATAGTTGGAAAACTGGACGTTTCACCCTCAATTCCGAATGTGGTTTAGTATCCCACTATCCACCGGGAAAGCCCTACGATAGTATGCTAGAAGCATCCTTTGCTGATAAATGGGATGCGTTGAAAAGTGGTTGGGCATTAGAACGAGAAGTTGATTTGATACCAATCCCTGGTAGTGTGATGATTCCCGATTTTCGCTTGGTGCATCCTGATGGACGCACTTTCTTATTAGAAATTGTTGGGTATTGGCGGCCTGAATATTTACAAAAAAAGTTTTCTCAGGTGCGACGGGCTGGACGTGATGACTTGATTTTGGCAATTTCCGAACGACTTAATTTAGAAAAGGCGGGAGTAAAATTAAATGATGTCCCCGCTAGAATTGTTTGGTTTAAAGATAAGTTATTGCCGAAAGCTGTGTTAGCTGTAATGGATTAACTCATCGCACGGCTACGAAAACATCGCAAGTCTTTCCGACACCCTGCTGCGAATGCTCCTTTTGGTAAATACAGAATTGATACTTAGAAAATAGATATCTTGCAACAATTTATGTTGGCAGTGTATCTATTTACCTTGTGGGCAATGTATCATAAGTTAAGTATTAAATAACTCTGAATACTATTTAGCGATCGCCTCTATTTAAAGAATTAAATATTGAGATATATAGCTTTCATCGATCAACATGTTTATCAGTCATAATAACTTATGGTAAATTAGTCACAATTTTGTGTTTCCCATAGATATTATTTGGTATTAAATTTTAATAAACTAATTAAATATCCAATGTAAAAAATTAACTATTCCTCTTACTTATCTATATAATTTTAAACATTCAAACTTAGATAAAAAGCTAGAATATTAATACAACTAAAGTATATTTAAACCAACCAAAAGACAGATTAAATCAACTATAATTACTTTTAATATATTGATTACAAAACAAAGGGCGTTACGACTGTAGGGTGCAACTTACCTAAAGACATAGATGATCACAGAGTAAGAGTTTTAGTTTTTACTCTGTGTTTATTTGTTCAAAAAAATAAACAAGCCAGTCATCAAAATTCAGCTTTATATCAAGCGATTGGCTAGCATAGAAGCTTTAAGATGATGTTTAAAAAGTCCTCTTGTCGGTAGTAAAACGTTCTAGATCCCCCTAAATCCCCCTTTTTAAGGGGGACTTTGATTCCAGTTCCCCTTAAAAAGGGGGGCTAGGGGGGATCTAGAAGTACTTAAGTATCACAGCCGACCACTTTTCAAACAATCTCTAAGAGAATGGAAATCAATGGTTGTAATACCCTTAACTTATGAGGTTTGTACTGTGTATCGTCGGCAAAAGTTGCTAACACTAATCACCGGAAAACCTACTGAAGAGTCAAGACGTTATATTTTCTAAGTCATTCTATTACAACCAAATTAACTTGGTATAACAACCATCGTCATCCAAAAACTAAATAGGTAGTCTCAATGAGGCTAAGGAATGCTAAATTTCGGCACCTGCTTTTGATTCGGCACCCATCGGCGAAACATAATCGCGGAAAAGAGTAATCTGTTGCTCAAATTCTAATCCTTGAATTCTGCCAAACAACGCTTTAGCTTCTGAAGAAAGTTGATAATCATCAGGCATGGGAATAATAGTGGCATTTTCCATACCTTGAGATAATCGATACCAAAATAGTAGCTTGGTGGTATCACCTAAAGAGCCATATTCACGAGAAATTTGGGTATCCACTTTATTAATCAAATCACGCTGAACTTGTAATTGTTGTTCGTGAGATAATTCCTTAACTTGATTAAACAAACCTTCAGCGATTTCTGAAGAAGCAGTGCTAGCACCAGGAGCGGCTGGCGTAATTGAACCGCCTATTTCTTTATAGATAAACCAAAACAAAGCGAGTTGTTGATCCACATTTAAGTTTTGCCAAGCCTGAACATGTTCACGAATAGTTGGATCGTTAGTTTGTGTGTATGTCATGATTAACTCCAATTGCATTTACTAGTACTATTAGCAACATTAACAAATGTATATTTGTACTTTTACCCTACTGAAGACAGATGTCTTGGAATCATAAAGAAGAAGAATTTTTAGTGATGTAATCAAAGTATTACAGCTAGATATTCACCCAAAATCAACAGCTAAAATAATGCTTGGCAAGGGTAAGTTAAAGAAATTAGCAGTTGGAATACTAATTTATTTAGAGATTTTCAAGAGCTATTTCGGTGGATAGATGTTAATTTTATTGTGGCAGCACTTAGAAAAGCACTGCCTAATTTAGAGACATCCAATTTATGAATGTAGAGTTTTGAATTGTTATTGAGCTTATTCTCGCCGATTTTGATAGTCTTCAGAAGACTTTGGATCTAACTCCCAGCGATCGCCATCACGGTCTTCTAAGATATCATTGGTATGGAGAAATTCAGAATCATCCATTTCTAGCCCCACTGCGGCTCCTATATCCTCAGTTACATTTTGATCTGGAGTAGAAGCAGTACCACCAACAGCCTCATCTCCAACTGCATCTGCATCTTGCCAATAAGCATCAACATCTCCACCAGTGAGTTCAGGACTAGTTTCTGTGTACTCCTGTCTTTGTGCTGCCATTGAGCGCCCACCAATATTGTATCCCGGCAAGTCTTTCACACCAGTACCGTAGGATTCGGTAATTTCTTCTGGCAAATCATTGCTTTTGTTTTCGTCATGATGATTTTTTTCTGCCATGATACTAGCCCTTTTCTGCATTCTCACAATAACGTTTTCCTGTCACAAACTTGTCTAACTAGAGATGTATAGCTAATAAAATAATCTATCCCCTGGGAACGAAGCTAAACTAGCGATCGCACCATAAGATTGTAAATATGAATTCATGGTCAAGCAACTTGTAGTTGAAGTTTTTAGTTATGAGTTAGGAGTTATTAAACCGAAACTATTCAGTAGCTAATTTCTGACTCGTAACTATTTTATTCAAAAAAAATAAATTTTTAAGTTTAGCATTTTAACTTTTATTGATGTTTTAAAACACCTGAATGCTAAACAAAAAGATATTCAATAATTTTGAGCAGCGGAGGTACACAGTGGAATACGACGAGTTCATTACACACGTACAAAGCCTTGCCCAATCAGATTCTCGTGAAGAGGCAGAACGCGCTACCCGTGCCACATTAGAAACCCTTAAAGAACGGATAGCTGGTGATGAAGCACAAGAACTAGCTGCAAATTTGCCCCAACCATTAGGCGATTATTTGCGAGGAAGAGAAGGGGATAGTGGTAAGACTTTCAACTTGCAAGAGTTTATTACGCGTGCAAGTCAAAAAGAAAATATAGAACCAACCACGGCTGTAATTCACGTTCGGGCTGTATTTGCAGTATTGCAAAATGCCATTAGCCCAGAAACATTTGCAGCTTTTCACGCTTATTTTTCTCACGATTACGAAGAACTATTTACTATTTCACCAACAGGTGAAGTACCTGCATAGTAGGAACTTCAAGATTTTTCTTCTTAAAAATCTTGGTTGTTAAACTGTCCTCATCGATAAATATTGTAGCTAGTTAAATACTAGAAATAAACAGGTAATACCATTTTATGACTGACCATAACAATCATTCCGGTAAGAAAAAAGTTGCTATCCTCATTGAACAAGCAGTAGAGGATGCAGAATTTACAGTTCCTTATAATGGACTAAAACAAGCAGGAATGGAGGTAGTAGTCCTTGGTTCCCGAATGAATGAAAAATATAAGGGCAAACGCGGTAAACTTAGCATCCAAGCTGATGGTACTACAACAGAAGCGATCGCAGCCGAATTTGATGCAGTGGTGATTCCCGGTGGTATGGCGCCCGACAAAATGCGACGCAACCTCAACACAGTACGCTTTGTACAAGAGGCTATACAACAAGGGAAATTAGTCGCTGCGGTTTGTCACGGCCCACAAGTTTTGATTGAAGGCGACTTGCTCAAAGGTAAACAAGTCACTGGGTTTAGCGCTATTGCTAAGGACATGATTAACGCTGGCGCAAATTATGTAGATGAGCCGGTGGTAGTTGACGGAAATTTAATTACATCTCGTGAACCCGGAGACTTGGCAATTTTCACCACAGCTATTTTGAGCCGTTTGGGTTATGGTGGCAAAGATGCTGCATTACCAAATGAAAAAGACACAACTGCTGAATGGTGGAAACTGGCTGATGCTTGGGGTGGCTCAACTAAAGGTGATATTAGCAGAGGTTTAAATACTGCCCTTACTGGTGAACGTTATTCACTGGAAGCATTGGATAAGTACTTTGAAAAGGAATCAGATAGCCAAATCAAATCACTCTTTCAAGAGATGATTGGTAATAAACAACGCCACATTGAAAAGCTAGAAACCTATCTTCAGCTATTGGGTGAGAAACCCTCTTTAGGCGCAAATATTGCCAATCAGTACGCCAAAGTGAAAACTGCCTTGACAGGAAGCGATGACATATATCAGTTGCGTTCTGCTTTAGGAGATGTACAAACTGGTATCGGCGATATTGGCAATTTGTGTGCAACGTACACTGACCCAGTAGCAACTGCTATTTTCAAAGAAATTTACCACGATTTATTGAAATACGAACAGCGATTAGTAGAGTTGTATCGGGCGCGGATAGGTGCTCAGATTCAGCCTCCTAAGCCGACTACAGGGGCAGCTGTATCAATGTAACGGAACGAACCGCAGAGGCGCAGTCTGTCCCAAAAGTTTTGAAGGGTTATAAAAGTTTGTAGTAAGGACTTTAGTCCTGGATTTTTAAGCACTTAAGTGCTTACTACAAACCTTGCA
Source organism: Nostoc sp. CALU 1950 (assembly GCF_051172895.1). Lineage (NCBI taxonomy): Bacteria > Bacillati > Cyanobacteriota > Cyanophyceae > Nostocales > Nostocaceae > Nostoc > Nostoc sp. CALU 1950. Next base: position 16,689 of record NZ_JBDNJQ010000076.1, read on the forward strand.
AAATTAATGGGACAGACCACTAGAAACAAGAAAGTTTAGTTTTTGCACCTCTTTGGTTAATTTACTGTGATGGAGAGATAAAAAGTGACTTCGACATCAGGTGATAAACTTACCACCAGTCAGAGTGAAGCTAGTGAAGTAGAGCGTTGGGCATCTCTCATCGGTGGCGGTGCGATGGTGCTGATGGGTTTAAAACAAGGTTCATTGCGGGGAGCGCTAACGGCTTTAGCAGGTGGCGGTTTGATTTATCAAGGTGCAACCAAGCAAAGCACAATCCAGCAAGCACAGGAAGCAATAGGGATAAACCAACCCATCAAAGTTGAAAAGACGGTAACAATTAATAAATCGGCAGAAGAATTGTATCGCTTTTGGCACAACTTTGAGAATCTGCCCACATTTATGAAGCATCTTAAATCTGTCAAGGTGTACAACGAAAAACGTTCTCATTGGATAGCCAATGCACCTTTAGGTAACAGCGTAGAATGGGATGCAGAAATTCTCGAAGACCGGGAAAATGAATTTATTTCTTGGGCTTCTGTGGAAGGTGCAGACGTTGATAATTCTGGTTTTGTCCGCTTCAAAAAAGCACCAGTCGATCGCGGTACGGAAGTAAAGATTGTCTTGGAGTATAACCCACCAGGTGGAGCATTGGGAGCTACCGTAGCTAAACTTTTTGGTGAAGAACCAGAACAGCAAATTGGTGATGAATTGCGCCGCTTTAAAATGCTAATGGAAGCAGGTGAAATTGCCACAACTGAAGGTCAACCTTCTGGACATAATTAGTTTTAACAAACGCCTGAAAATAGCGAAAAGTTTGCCAAAGCAGAAGTGATTAACTACTTCCTAGTTAATGCTGGCGAAGTGTTGAAAGAGATGCATAGTGGTCGTGGTGACGATTGTATTTAGATGAGGCATCCCACGATCATCACATTTTTCAACAAGAAAAGGATAACTCCATCAAAGTTATTCCTTAACCCTGAATGGTAAACAATCATTCAGCTTTTTGAGTTGTACACCCAACAGAATGCAATTGAGGTTTTTATGAATCGAGTAATTTCATGGTTGCGGAATATTCGGATCTCCCAAGTACTTGTAGTTTTCTTGGTAGGATTTATGTTTTTACTTGGTCAAGCTTTTAGCTCCGCTAACATAGCTCAAGCTGATGTTAGGACTCCAGAGGGTACTTATTATAAAGGTGTACCAGATCAGCAAGGTGAAATCAGAAACGATACCCAAATTAGAAATGCCCAAAATCCATTAAAAGGTGCTGCTGATAATATCCGTGAAAAGCTAAATTTGGATGAAGAAACTCCTAGAGCTACAAAAGATTTTCTGAAGTCTACAAAAAACAAAGTTGGAGAAAATGGTCAACCATTAACTAAAACGGAAGAAGGTTATTACCGAACTCCTGCTACCAGATAACGAAGAAATAGGGTCTAAGCTTATAACAATTTTTAAGTCTCATTGTTTGACTAATATATTGTCGCATAAGCTTTGAGTAGTTACTGAGACGTGATAATTATCGCGTCTCTAAATTAGACCCAATCAAGATATTTATCTTGATATTATTTAGCCATAAATTCTAATTAAGGACTAATAGTTATGAAAGCAGTTTGCTGGTATGGAGCAAACGATGTGCGGGTGGAAACAGTTCCCGAACCCAAAATTATCAATCCACGTGATGCCATTATTAAAATTACTTCCACAGCAATTTGTGGTTCTGATTTGCATCTTTACAACGGCTACATCCCCACAATGGAAAAGGGCGATATCCTTGGTCATGAATTCATGGGGGAAGTCGTAGAACTGGGAAGTGCAGTTAAAAATGTGAACGTAGGCGATCGCGTGGTTGTTCCTTTCACTATTTCCTGCGGTAACTGCTTTTTCTGCAATCGGGATTTATGGTCACTGTGCGATAACTCTAACCCCAATGCTTGGTTAGTAGAAAAGCAAATGGGTCATTCACCATCAGGTCTATTTGGCTACTCTCACTTATTTGGTGGTTACGCTGGTGGTCAAGCCGAGTATGCACGAGTGCCATTTGCCGATGTTGGTCTGTTCAAAATTCCCGATGGTTTGACGGATGAGCAAGTACTATTTTTAACTGATATTTTCCCCACGGGATATATGGCAGCTGAAAACTGCAACATCCAACCCGGTGATATTGTCGCCGTTTGGGGTTGTGGGCCAGTGGGACAATTTGCTATTCAAAGCGCATATCTTCTTGGCGCAGAACGGGTTATTGCCATTGACCGCATTCCTGAACGCCTACAAATGGCTAAAGAATACGGTAAAGCTGAAGTCCTTAACTACGAAGAAGTGGATGTTGGTGAAGCACTCAAAGAAATGACCGGCGGTCGTGGCCCCGATGCTTGCATGGATGCAGTAGGAATGGAGGCACACGGCACAGATTTTATGGCGTTGTACGACCAAGTAAAGCAAGCAGTACGTTTAGAAACAGACCGTCCGACGGCATTACGACAAGTAATTGTGTCTTGTCGCAAAGGTGGTCACGTCTCAATTCCAGGTGTATACGGTGGCTTTGTAGACAAAGTGCCGATGGGTGCTGCCATGAACAAGGGACTAACCTTGAAAATGGGACAAACACACGTCCACAAGTATCTAAAACCTTTGCTAGAACACGTTCAAAACGGTGATATCGATCCAACCTTTATCATCACTCACAGATTACCTCTAGAACAAGCGCCCCACGGCTACGAAATTTTTAAGGACAAGAAAGATAACTGCATCAAAGTTGTACTCAAACCGTAATGGGAGTGGGGATGAGGGAGATGAGGGGACAAGGAAAATAACCATACTCAATGCCCAAAGTTTAAAAGTATAAAGAGGCAAAAAATATGTCTGATACAACCGTTATCAAAGTAGACTCTAGCCATTCTCCTAAAGGTCAACTTGGTCAGAAATATCTTGCATCTGGCAAAAGCATTTCCATGCGCCTGTGGGAGAATGAGCAACCAAATGAACCTAAAGATTCAACAGCACGGGAATATGAGACTGTTGGTTACGTAATTAGTGGTCGTGCAGAATTACATATTGAAGGGCAAACCATTCTACTAGAGTCTGGGAGTTCTTGGGTAGTACCAAAAGGAGCTAGCCACACCTATAAAATTCTAGAACCATTCACTGCTGTTGAAGCAACCAGTCCACCCGCTCAAGTTCACGGGCGAGATGAAAACTGATTTGCAGTGATCTAAAATTTTACGATCGCTAAAAAATTAGCGCCGCTTTCAATTGCACGGAACATAGAGCATCCATAGGGGGAATGGCACTAAGAAAAGGGAAAATCGTTGAGGCAGCAGGGGAGCAGAGGAGCAAAGGAGCAGGGGAGAAAGAAGAAATTTTAGGCATTGCGTTCATATATTTAGAAATTCCCCTCTGCCCCTCTGCTCCCCTGCCCCTCTGCAATCCTTACGCCGCTTACCTTTCAGCTTAACTTAGTGCCATTCTCTATAGGGGAACAAGAATATTGTTCCTCTTTATACTGTGCATGAATATTAGCGATGAAGTGACACTTCCCCCAGTATTTCCAAAAGCGATCGCTCCATAACTTCACTGACAAATTTATTGCCTTGCAAGTTGAGGTGAATATGGTCGTGAAACAAACCTTGCGGGTTGGTGATTGAATTGAAGCTCGGCAAAAAATCTATATAGTTAATTTGCTGTGCTTTGGTAAATTCGCTCAAGCGCTGACGTGCTTTAATTTCGTAATCACGGGGGCCCGGTTCACCAATTTCTCGCAGTAAGGGAGTCATAACGAGCAGAAATTGGCTGTTGGTTTGACGAGTCAGGGCTTGAATTTTAGCGATCGCCTCCAGATTAATCCCCACGCGATCGCCTGGTTCATTTTGCACTGCTTGCAGTTCGGGAATTGGCTTTTGCTTAACGATATAACGCTGCCACACTTCCACTAATGCCAGGGGAGGTTTACTATCTGGATAATTGCGATCGCGTCCTACTGGTAAAGATGTGGGAGGAGTAGCAAATAAATCATCGGTATTAATTAATAACACCACTGCTTGCGCGTTTAAATTGCCAAACTTCTCCAAATAAGCTAATTCGTTCCTTGGCCCCCAAGAGTTAGCTGAAGCATTTAGCACTTCTACTTCCTGATAATTACTATTAGTGGATGATGTCAAAGAACGCATCATCAAACTAGATATTGTATTAGTCTGATCTGTCCACCAGCCACCGTTAGCAATAGAATCACCTAAGAGGAGAATTCGCAGCCCAGAAGGTGCAGGTATCTTTTTGATCGGACTACCCCGCATAGAATACTCATTAATTTCAATGCGATTCCCAAAACGACGGGTACGCTGGTTAGGAGCCAACAAATAACCAATCTGTTCATCGCCAATATAAATCAGGGGATTACCAAAACCAAACAGCGATCGCAGTCCGATCTCCACCACCACAAATAATCCCACAACCACCGCCGAAATTACGATCAGTGCCACTTTCACCTACTCACAACCTTTTATACACATTTGTCAATTGTCAATTGTCATTGGTCATTTGTCATTGAGTATTGGGCATTGGGCATTGAGTATTGGGCATTGGGCATTGGGCATAGGAAGTTAGAAATAGAAGGTTTAGGCTCAAAGTTGAGCTTCCAAAGATGAAAGTTACGCCATGTGCGACTTTATCTCAAACCTAACCCCCAACCCCTTCCCTTGTAGGGAAGGGGAGCAAAAATCAAAGCCTCTCTCCTTTTAGGAGAGAGGAATGGAAGTGAGGTCAGAATATTAAGTTGCACATCGCGTAAAGTTGAGTTTGTGAACTACCCAATGCCCAATGCCCAATGCCCCATTCCCCATTCCATTTTGTATAAATCATACTTATATCTCTAGAGAAGTAAGTAATTGTGGGGTTTTAAAAATTGTGAAAGTTAAACAAAATAGTATTGGGAATTTAACATCATCTGCAAATAGAAGGACTACAATCAAAACGGACAAATGTTTCATGCTCCAACAACAGAGGATTACAAAGCTATGTCCGACTTAAATCGAGGAATTATGAAATTTGAGGGTGCAGATTCTCCAAAAGTAGTCACCATCTCTACCGTGTTGCTTTTAGGATCGATCGCTGCTCTCATAATCTGGGCGCTGCAAGCTGCCTATGCGCTAAACTAAAACCATTAGTAGCCTAGAAGGACACTTGTCTTAAACGGTTTCCGTCGTAGCCAAGTGTCCATTTAGCAACTAGTAAATAAAAGCGCCCTAATTACCATCAAAAATTTCAGAAAAACTTTAGATTTGAGATTTGAGGTTTTAGATGGAAAATTTAAATCTAAAATCCAAAATCCAGAATGTTTGAACCTTGGGGTGTTTTAGTTATTTTAATTATCTGCCCCCTCTTGGGCGGATTACCCCTGATTGCATGGATTACTTACGCCCTGAAGCGGAAGCAATTATCACAGCTCGGTACAAAAAATATTAGTGTATCGGCTGCCTTTTATCATGGTGGTAAAGTTGTTGGAATTCTGGCAGTCTTGTCAGAGGCTTTAAAAGGAGTTGCGGCAGTCTTACTCAGCCGCGCTTTCTTCCCAGATGGCTCGTCTTGGGAATTAATTGCCCTGATCGCTCTAGTAATCGGTAGATACTGGATAGGCAGAGGGGCAGGTACGACAAATGTTGTCTGGGGATTTGTCGTACATGATCCACTGGTGGCAATATTTGTATCTTTCTTTGCAGGTATTAGTTTTACAATTCTGCAATCAAGAAAGGTAGTTAAATTTGGAGTTTTACTGCTCTTTCCTCTGTTTGTAACCCTTCTGCACCTGAGCGATATCCCCAGAATGCTGGCTGCTGTCGCTTTAGCTGCTTTAATGGCCTGGATTTACACCAGAATTCCTGATGATATGAATCTGCCAGCCCAAGAGGCACAAACAGAATCGCAAGCGGTGTTGGAATTTTTACGCGGCGATCGCACAATGGTTTCTTTAGATGAAGAGTTGGATGCTGCCATCGTCGGAGAAAAGGCAGCTACGTTATCTCAAATTAAGCGCTGGGGCTATTCAGTTCCGAAGGGGTGGGTACTCGCCCCAATTGACGATCCCCAAGGGTTGACAGAATTTCTCCAGCCATCAGAATTATCCCCCTTAGTGGTACGTTCCTCGGCTATTGGAGAAGACTCAGAAAACGCTTCCGCCGCTGGGCAATATGAAACAGTTTTAAATGTTACCAGCCCAGAGGCATTACAAGCAGCGATCGCTCAAGTTAAAACTTCTTATAATCATCCATCTGCTATCCAATATCGGCGCGATCGCGGTCTAAATGATACAGCAATGGCTGTGTTGATTCAACAACAAGTCCAGAGTGTATATTCTGGTGTCGCTTTCAGCCGCGATCCCATTACCCAGCAAGGTGATGCGATTATCATCGAAGCCCTTCCAGGTAGCCCGATGCAAGTCGTTTCGGGAAAAGTCACACCAGAACAATATCGCGCTTTTGTCGTTGAAACGGAAAATTCTTACTCTGTACAATTAGAGGGTGAAGGACGAGTCCCACAATCATTAATCAAGCAAGTTGCATACTTAGCCTACCGACTCGAAAAACGTTATCATGGCACTCCTCAAGATATTGAGTGGAGTTATGACGGTCAAACACTCTGGGTTTTGCAATCTCGACCGATCACCACTCTGTTGCCGATGTGGACACGCAAAATCGCCGCTGAAGTGATTCCCGGAGTAATTCACCCCTTAACATGGTCAATTAATCGTCCCTTAACTTGTGGAGTTTGGGGAGAACTGTTTACTTTAGTTTTAGGCGATCGCGCCTTGGGGTTAGATTTTGCCGAGACAGCAACTCTGCATTATTCCAGAGCCTACTTTAATGCATCCCTCTTAGGAGATATTTTTCTCCGGATGGGACTGCCGCCTGAAAGTCTGGAATTTTTAACCAGAGGAGCTAAATTAAGTAAACCGTCCTTGCAATCAACCTGGGAAAATTTGCCAGGACTAGGGAAGTTGCTGAAGCGGGAATTAAGTTTAGAAAAGGATTTCAAGCAGGATTATCATCAACGCTTCATTCCTGGTTTGTCACAGTTGGCACAGGAAGATATAGATAACTTGGAACCAGCCAAGCTATTGGCAAGAATTGATTTTATTCTGGAGTTGCTACGTCACGGTACGTATTACAGCATTTTAGCTCCCTTAAGTGCAGCCCTGAGACAGGCGATTTTTCGGGTAAAGGATAGCCAGATTGATAACAGTGTTACCCCAGAAGTAGCAGCATTGCGATCGCTCAGTGCAATAGCTACAGATGCCAAGCAGGTATTGCAGGAATTTGAGCCGCAGCAGGTATTTGAGCAATTAAAGCAAACCCCAGAGGGAGAAAAGATCCTAGAAGAATTTAACGAATTGCTTCAGGATTACGGCTATTTAAGTGAAGTGGGAACTGATATCTCCGTTCCCACTTGGCGGGAAAATCCCCAGATGATCAAGCAGATGTTTGTGCAGTTAATGCAGGGGAACGAACCACAAGCAGGGGCAAAAGATGCGATTAATAGTATCTTTGCTGTTAAGCGCAAACGTTCTTTTGTGCAACGCCGTGTAGATATCAAAGGGCGAGTTACCGAAGTTTATTCACGGCTTTTGGCTGAATTGCGTTGGAGTTTTGTCGCTTTAGAAAAGGTTTGGTTAAAGTCCGGCTTACTCAGGAAAACAGGCGATATCTTTTTTGTCAACTTTGATGAAGTGCGGCGTCTAATTGTGGATGAAGATGCCAGCTTAATTGAGCAGTTAGATGAGTTAGTGGAATTTAGGCGATCGCAATTTGTGCAAGATAGTGAGATTATTCAAATACCCTTTTTAGTCTACGGCAATACACCTCCTCATCCCTTAGCTCCCTCTCCACTGTACTCTGACCAAATTTTACAAGGCATTGGAGCCAGTCATGGGCAAGCCGAAGGACGAGTGAAGGTGTTGCGAAATTTACAAGATATTCCAGAGATTGACCGGGATACGATTCTGGTAGTGCCTTACACAGATTCCGGCTGGGCACCCCTGTTATTAAGGGCTGGGGGATTAATTGCCGAAGCTGGTGGCAGACTTTCTCACGGTGCGATCGTTGCTCGTGAGTATGGAATTCCCGCAGTGATGGATGTTAGAGGTGCTACATGGATTTTGCAAGATGGTCAGCGGGTACGGATTGATGGGTCTAGAGGTATTGTGGAATTATCTAACGATTTAAGACCCGAATGATTACCACTTCTCTGAAAAACTTGCCTGAAGAGTCTGTTTCTCACAATCCCGAAATCAAAAAAAAGGTAATGCTACGCTTCGGCGATTTACCTCACCTGACTAACTTTTCTCAAGCGCGTTTTGCTCCTGGACAAACCGCACCAGCACACGCGCATCAGGATATGTGTGAAGTATTCTTTGTGGAAGCTGGTTCAGGAGTAATTCACATTGATGGCAAAGAATACCCCCTACTTCCGGGAAACTGCGTAGCCATAGAACCAGGAGAAGTACATGAAGTTGTCAATAGTGGCTCAAGTGAGCTTGTTTTGACATACTTTGGTTTACGAGTGGAAATATCAGCCTAAAACGCTACATCACACCAGCCTGAAAAATCTGGTTTGGGGTGAGATTCAATTCGGAAAAAGTTTGAGAAATAATGCGATCGCTATCTCGAAACTTACTTATCTGATATTCTCCATCAACTAAGTTACAGACAGAAATTGTCGGTTGTTTAGGATTGCCAATAAAATTACGTCCACCCAAGCCAGCATAATCGACAATCCAGTATTCCGAGATACCCATCTCTTCATAGTCAGCGTATTTTAAATAGTAATCGTCTCGCCAGTTGGTTGATACAACCTCAATTGCCAAAGGTATCGATGCACCCAAACTCACGATAGATTGTTTTTTCCATAATTTTTCGTTTGCCAGGTTTGCACGGTTTAGCACCAAAACATCTGGGAAGTAACCAGAATCTTTTTCGAGAGGTCTAACTATAGCTTGGTTGGGAATAACGTAAGAGAGGTTTAATCGGTCAATTAAAGCACTAAGCTTTATTGTCAAAAAACCTTTTACTTCTTCGTGTTCCCCTACTGGTTGCGCCATCTCAACAATGTCTCCGTTATGTAGTTCGTAGCGTACCGCTGAATTTTCGGGTAGCCAATCGACGAATTCCTCAAAGGTTACTAGCTTGGGTATAGCTTGAGTCATGGCTTTTGAGAGTTTTTGCTTTGGAAATATTATCTCTAATCTAGGGAGCTGCGGACAGATTTTCCACCATGTTCTTAACCAACAATTCCTGCGCCGGTCTGAATCCCCGACTGATAGCGTTGTGGAAAGCGAGTCATTGAGCGTCTCCGGCTTTGCTCCTGAATCCTAACTTCTGAATTCTTCTTCAAAAACTACTTTCATCACTGCTTTATGTTTCGGTCTTAAGAGGAAAGGGCATTCTATGTTTAGAAAACAACGTTGATATCAAGCAGCCACTAAACAGATGATTCAGCAAAAATCCCCTATATTCTCTTATAGGCTAAGGCAAATCGGAGGCACCGTTGTTTTGGCGATCGCCTACTATGGAATGGCTGAAATTTCACGGCATCTTGCCTCTACACCCCAAGATGTAACTCCAGTTTGGCCCCCCGATGGGATTGCTGCTGGGGCTGTTCTGTTGTTTGGTAACTGGATCGGATACGGAGTTTTGTTGGGTTCATTTCTCGCCAACTTTTGGGCGTTCCGAGATCCAACAAGTTTCTTATCTTTGGTGATTTCAACGCTGCCAGTTCTGGGAATTGCGATCGCAACAACCCTGGGGACTCTGTTGGGAGCCTTCCTACTACGGAAAACTACCAACTTTCACTATCCCTTAGAACGTGTCACCGACGTGTTCAAATTTTTGATCTTAACCGGCATGGTGGGGCCGATCATCAATGCAACTGTGGGAGTGGCTTGCTTGGCGTTGAGTGATAAAGTTCCCTGGACAGCGTATGGGACAGTCTGGTTAACCTGGTGGATTTCTAATGTTTCGGGAATTTTTATCGTCAGCCCGATTCTGCTTAGTTGGGGACAATTCATTCAAAAAAACCGACATTCAAGCGGGCAATGGTTATCCCTCAGTTCAATCTCAGAGGATTCTGAAAATCTCCCTCATCTTCGACACTCAAGAACAAACTCACGCCGTTTCAGATTATGGTTAATTGTAGAGCCAGTTATCCTAATGACGTTGGTCATTCTCATCGCCAAAGTTGCTTTTGGTGAGGGATATCACCTGGAGTATATGTTGATTCCGGTGTTGATCTGGTCTGCCTTTCGACTGGGGCAACCGGGTGCAACGCTATTAACTTTTATTGTGGCTGCGATCGCAGTGATCGCAACTGTCAATGGCAAAGGTGGTTTTGTCGCTGCGGATCTCAACCAATCTTTGCTCCAACTACAATCGTTTATTGGCGTGATTACACTCACCATTCTTGTGCTGACAGCAACGATCGCAGAACGAACACAAGCAGAAACCAAGCTGCGTTTAGCTTTTGCCGAATTAGCCAGAACCAATGAAACTCTGGAAGTTCGAGTTCAGCAGAGAACAGAAGAATTAAATCAAAAGAATACGACTCTCAAGCAAACTTTACAAACACTCAAACGGACTCAATTGCAGATGATTCAGAGTGAAAAAATGTCTGCATTGGGGCAGATGGTGGCTGGGATTGCCCATGAAATCAATAACCCGGTTAGTTTCATTGATGGCAACTTGACTTATCTTTCTGAGCATATCCAAGACTTGTTGAGAGCATTGCAAGTTTACCAACAGCACTATCCCAATCCACCTATTGCCCTGCACGCAGAATTGGATAAACTTGAACTGGACTTTTTACGGGAAGATTTGGCCAAGATTCTTCAGTCCATGAAAATTGGTACTGAGCGTATCTGTACTATTGTGTTATCGCTGCGGAACTTCTCGCGCTTGGATGAAGCCGAATTGAAAGCGGTAGACATTCATCAAGGGATTGATAGTACCTTGGTGATTTTGCAACATCGATTGCAAGCGACAGCCGCTCGCCCACAGATCCAAGTTATTAAAGAGTATGGTCAGTTACCACTGATTGAATGTAATGCTGGCTCCCTGAATCAAGTGTTTATGAATCTTTTGAGCAATGCTGTTGATGCATTAGAAGAATCTAATCAGGGGCGTTTGTTCCAAGACATTTCAGCCAACCCCAATGTCATCTGGATTCAGACTCGTCAACTCGATATCAACCAAGTAATGATTATGATTTCTGACAATGGAATAGGCATTTCAAAAGAAATTCGCTCTAAACTATTTGATCCTTTCTTCACCACCAAGCCCGTTGGCAAGGGCACTGGTTTGGGTTTGTTTATGAGCTATCAAATTGTAACTGAGAAGCATGGCGGTAATCTTTCGTGTGACTCCACAATCGGGCAAGGCACAAAGTTTCTGATTGAGATTCCTGTAAAAGCTCAGAGGATTGATTGAATCAGCACAAATTATGTCTTGATTTCAGCATTTCTCATATCCTTTAGGTGGCGCTTATTATGACAAAATAAGTCACATTTGGCTACGACCATACCGCAGCGGTCAATATCATGTAACCTTGTATCTAAATGGTGAAGCTGTCATGCTTCAAAAATACAATATTTTGCGATCGCCCAAAGGGCACTCCACTCCATGAAATTGCACCGCAGAGCTAAAACTAGTACAACACGGCGGAAAAAACCAATCATTCCAAATCAACGAAACCCTTATGCTGTATTCATTTTTAATTTTTAATTTTTAATTTTTAATTCCGCCTTGCGGTACTAGGGGCAAATAACTTTTAAACTAACTTGGAATTTTATGAAAGCAGTTGGTATTGACTTAGGTACAACTAATTCCGAAGTGGCGATCGTCGAAAACGGACAGGTGCGAGTATTGCCAGGTGAAGATGGCGACCTGATTTTACCTTCCTGTGTGGGATTTAGCGATACAGGGAAACTGCTGGTGGGACGCGAAGCCCTCCGTCAGTATGCAGCAGCACCTGAACGCACTGTCAAGTCAATTAAGCGCTGGATGGGAACTGACCATAAAACCACTTTTGGAGATAAAGAATACTTACCTCATGAAGTTTCCGCTATTATTCTCCGCGCCCTGAAACAACGGGCTGAGAATGTTTTAGGCGAAACAATTACCCAAGCAGTAATTACGGTTCCAGCTTATTTTACAGATGCTCAACGACAAGCAACTAAAACGGCTGGTGAGATTGCTGGTTTGGAAGTACTGCAAATTATCAATGAACCCACGGCGGCGGCTTTAGCTTATGATTTGCGCTCCGAAGAGACAGAACGAATTGTAGTTTATGACTTGGGAGGTGGTACTTTTGACGTGTCGGTAGTTGAAATTACGGGCGAAGTCACCGAAGTATTAGCTAGTCATGGTAATAATCGCTTGGGAGGAGATGATTTCGATAGGCTTTTGCAACTCCATTTGGCGGATCTATTCCGCAAACAGCATGGGGTAGATGTGCCTGATGATGCCGCAACCCAGGCGCGTCTCCTGAGAGCCGCAGAGCAGTTAAAAATTGATCTGAGTTCCCATGCCTTTGCTACAGTCCGGGAAGCATTTTTGGGTAGTAAAGGCAAAACTGCACTACATCTAGAGACAGAAGTAGCGCGAGCAGATTTTGAAAAGTCGATTCGCCCACTATTAGAAGAAACCCTACAGGCAATTGACCGCGCCCTCACAGACGCTAACCTAGAAGCCGATCAGATTGATCGGATTATTCTAGTTGGTGGTTCTACACGCATTCCTTTGGTGCAAGAAATGATCACAGAGCATCTGGGACAAACTCCCACCGATGGCATTCAACCAGACCTTTGTGTAGCTTTAGGAGCAGCTTTGCAAGCGGGGGTGCTAGTAGGTGAGTCTGTGGACGCCATTCTTGTAGATGTAATTCCCCATTCCCTCGGCATTGCTGCCGCTGTGCCTACACCAATGGGTATTATGCCAGGTTACTTTAGTGTGATTATTCCCCGCAATAGCGTTGTTCCCGTTTCCCGCTCTCATGTTTATTCCACCTTGTTTGATGAGCAAGACGCGGTAGAAATCGAAGTTTTCCAAGGTGAAAATGCGATCGCCGAAGAAAATGTTCCTCTAGGTTCCTTTAGAGTGGAGAACTTACCACCCAAACCAGCAGGAGGGATTCAAGTTGAAGTTCACTTTGACTTTGACCTGAATGGTATTCTCACCGTCACCACCACCGAGAAAGGCAAAGGGCAACAAGGGACGCTAGTAGTAAATAATGCAGGGATACAGAAACTTTCCAGTCATGAATTGAAGCAAGCAAGGGCAGATTTAGAAGCATTATTTGAAAGTGATGAAACAATTGAAATCTCCGCAGAAGATTCAATCGAGTCTGTAGAAATCACTCCAGAATTGGCAGCACTTTTAAATGGCGCAAAGCAAGCACTTCTTACCGTAGACGAAGAACAAGCAGAGGAACTACAAGACTTATTAGACCAGATTGAAAATGCGAACGCTGACAATAGCGCAGAATTAACCCAGTTACAAACAGAACTGGAAGATTTTCTTTACTATATCAGCACTAATCAAGAATAGGGAATTGGGAATTGGGCATGGGGCATGGGGCATGGCAATTATTGAATATCTATATGAAACAACTATGAAATGTCCTGTCTGTGGAGCAATTTATCGTCCAACAAAAGGCAGCAGGGGAACAGGGAAAAATGAGGGAGACAAGGAGATAACCAATGCCCAATGCCCAATGCCCCATGCCCCATCCATAACTTGCAAACGCTGCAAGGTAGACTTATCTGATTTGCTCTGTCTGCACGACCAAGCTATCTGGGATCACAGACAAGCACTGTATTTATTATCACAAGGGCGTTATTCTGAAGCAACAGCGCACAACAATCAAGCCATTGCTTTGTATTCCAGCAATGCAGACTTCCATGCCTTAGCTGGGAAACTATGGGCATTACAAGGAGAGTTTCGAGAAGCGATCGCATCTTGGCAACAAGCACTCAAATTTGACCCAGAAAATGCGATCGCTTGTGATTGTCTGCAAATGATCCAGTTAATGGCAAAAAATCATCAGACTTAAGGGACTACCAAAGAATAAATTACTCAAAAAATCAAGAGTCTAAACTTAAACGGTTAATTGCGTGAATCTGAATATTGTTTGCTTCAAAAGCTTGCCGTACCCGTAGACGGAACTCTCGTCCAACATTCCATTGTTCCATAGGTGCGGTTTTAATCCAAACGCGCACTAACATACCTGTATGGGATAGGTCATCAATCCCCAATACTTGGGGCGATTCTGGCAGGCGATCGCGCCATTCTATTTCGCTATACAATTGTTTGCATACTTGCTTGAGAATCTCTAAAACCTGCTTGGGGTCGTTTTCATACGCCACTACAATAGAAAAGTCTACCCGCGACCAGAGACGGGTGAGATTGCTGACATTCATGATATTGCTATTGGGAATGGTAATTAATTTACCTTCGCTATTACGTAGTTGAGTCACCCGTAGGTTGAGATTTTCCACTAGTCCGCTTTTATCCCCAATCTCAATTACATCTCCCACAGCAAATTGATCTTCCATCAAAATCAAGCAGCCATTGACCAAATCTTTAATCAGACTTTGGGAACCAAGAGAAATTGCGATACCGATGACAGCGCCCCCTGCCAAAATTGAACTGGTAGGCACATTAAATATTTTTAGAAAATCCAAGATACCGAAGGTGATGAAAACAAAAGTGATTAATCCTTTGAGTGCCCCGGCAACTGTTGCAGCTCGTAGGGCAATCCGTTGAGTTTCACTCAAAGGGAGAGAGGAATGGGTTGTCCAGACATCAGTGAGGCGGTCAATTAAAATTTTGCCGATCCGAATAACAAGAGTGATGAAAAACCAAATAATCAGTAGTGCTAGGGGCCTGGCTACAGCGTCCGTCCACCATCTCATCAGGTAGGGGACGCGATACATGATGACCGCAATCCCGATGTACCACATCAGAATAAATACCCAAAACAGTAGCCATGTGAGCAGAGAATAGATCCCCAGTTGGTGCTTGAGGCTAAACTGTCGCCGGATCGTGTCTAGAAACTGCGATCGCCCATCGGCGGTAGTGTCTGCATCTGTTTTCTTTTCGCTGGTGTCTATTGTGTGAATAGTTGTAGATGTTTCTCCCTCAGATTGCTTGACCACACTCTGTTTTACCGCAGCTATCTGCTCTTGATGGCGAACTTGCAATGCCGTCTGTTTGCGAATTAAAGTTCGCCGCAGTAACCACAACACAACACTCCCCAACACTAAGCCGATGCTGATTTGCAGTGCCTGTCCAATTCGTTGCCACAATATCTCATGCGAGAAGAGTTTATTAATGCGTTCTACTTCTGCTTGTAATATTTTTTGCCACTCCTGCGCCAATTCCTCCCGATTTTTCCCCTGGTAGTCAGCATCTGGCTCTGTTACTGTTACCAGCCTTAAAGGACGGGTCGTTTGATCGTCACTGAGCTGGAGGATTAAATCCTTATTCAAAATGGCAATGGAAACCACAGGAGTTTGTTTAGCTTTGTTAGTTCGAGCGAGCGCTCGCATCAGCCGTTGCGTTATTTCTTCGGCACGTACCTCTACTGGAAGAGATCCATCTGGCGGTTGGCTACGATTAAAAACAGTGGGAGAGACAATCTCAAACAATAAGTTTCTGTCTAAGGGTGAATGCACAGACGCAATTTCATACATACCGAGGCGGGTAACACCACTAGGTGGTTTATGCGGATCGTTGGAGGCTGCGGTAGGTAAGGAAGGTAGTTGACTGTGAGCGATCGCACTCCAACCAAGTACCATTGCGATCGTCATCACACTGACTAGCACAAACCGAATTATCGAATGGAGGAAGCGATTAAACAGGAACATATCTATTAGAAAGTGATTGAGTAACTAAGTATTAGTGTCGGTCATCGTCATACTTTAATTCCCTATCATCAATTCAGAAGGGTTTGCAAATGTTAACTAGCAAATACACATTTAGGGGATGATATAAAATGTCATCTTCGTTGTCATAACTCAGGAGTTTTATGGCGATCAAATCTTCAAATTCTTTTTTAGCGGTAGCACTGGCGATCGCTTCGGTAAGTTTTCCTATATCTGTCAAAGCCGATACCGTGAATGCGCGTTGCGATGTATTCCCAAAAGGAGAAGACCGCGCCACATCTTCTGGCCCCTGTACCTTTTCCCAACGGCAGGGTGCGGTTAGCATTCAGCTGGAAAATGGTAATAGCTATGACCTGCTCCCTTCGGGTAATCGACCCGGCAATTATCGCGATCAAAATGGTGATGCTGCCTATCGACAATCTGGACTTGGCGATCGAGGACAGATTTATCGCCTCGCCAATGAGTCGATTTTTGTCTATTGGGATACATCTGCCAATGGACAAAACTCAGGTAACAGAAATCGTGGGGCTGCTGCTAGGCGTCAGCCTGAAGCGGGTACTACCGTCTCTCGGTTGAGTGATTTAGTGGGGGCAAGGGCAGGACAGGCAGAAAACACAGTGAAAAAACGGGGCTATCGATGGGTCAAGAGTGATGATTCGGGCTACAGCTACTGGCTAGAAGGCAAAACCAACTACTGTGTAACAATCCAAACAGACCAAGGACGCTACCAATCGATTGTTTACACAGGGGGTCCAGGAGATTGTCAGAAGTAGTTGCTATCTGGAAAAACAATCCAATTTAGAGGGCATTGAAAGGATGTCTTACAACAGTTTTCATGTATTTGAACCACATCTGTTGTAGAGACGCAAGGCCTTACGCCCCTACTGCGTAGTCTATTTACCTGAAAATAGCTGTAAAAGTTAGCCGAGAAAGCAGAAACCCATATTCCTTCATTCAGGCATAATGTCTGAAATGCTGATTATTTCGTAAAAAAGCATCGTCCAAGGGACTTCTCAGACATTATGCCTTAAGGAATAGATATTACGTATCGGCTCAATAAACTGGGGTAGCAGAGAAAAATAAAAAGGTTCACAAAGTATATGCAGCGTTATCAAATATGACAGATAACGCAAAAATTTCTTATCTGTGACTGACAGTAGCACTTTGCGATCGCCTCGGCATTTCGGCTGGAATCTACTCTAATCAACCTAACTGTGCTGCACCGCGCACCCTCGCAATCTCCGCACGCGCGGCTTTGGCTGCCGGACTATCGAGATTGTCCGTAGATGCAATTGCTGCTGCAAGATCGATCGCCGCATCGAGTATGAACCCAGCGCGTTTTGCCGCGTCAGGCCCGAATGAGGACTTGATCTCTCTCAGGTAAGCTCGCCGATTTCTCGGTCGGTTAGAAATCGCAGCCAGTTCGGCTTCTGTCACGATTCCGTTTGCAACGTCCTCAGCCAGCAGGACGCGGACAAACTTGCGCTGACGCTGCTCGGAGAATCGCCACGCAAGCAAAATCGCAACCGTTCCAATGACGATGCCGATGGGACCGAAGCCAATAAACCCGCCAATGGCATCCCAACAGCCATGAGCCAGACAAGCCAACAGAAAGAAAGCTACCAAAACCGCGAGCCGATGGCCGAACGAGCGATTTTTCGCTTCGAGGAAGTAGCCAAACCCCGTACCCGCAACCGCCGTGTAGAGCGAGTGACTCCAGAAACCGACCGATGTGCGCGATACTAACACCAGCAACGCATTAGCAACCTGCTGCGATCCGAAGCTTGCGTCGGGGGCATCCACAATGTAAGACACGTTTTCAAAGACCTGAAAGCCAAGACCCACAAACGCACCAAGCAGAAACCCGTCGTAGGCGTTGCGGAAATGGTTGCGTGCTAGTAAAGCGAGCATCACAAGCCCGACGAATTTGGAGCTTTCCTCCACGATGGGTGCCGTGAGGGACGGACTCCAATGGCTATAAAAGTCAAAGCTGGTCAGCTTCGCAAATAGCGATAGGATTGCACCATTGCCAGGGAGCGCCATGACCCACGGCGCTACTAGTCCGCCCCAGAGGAAGCCGAGCAGCGCGAGCTTGGCTGGCTCACGTTCATACCGATCTTTGTGCGTGAGAAACCAGATCCAAGGCAGGCAATAGAGTGCCTGAGACGAGAGGGCGATGAACAGAGCGCTGGGATAGATGGCGCTGCCGAACAAAAGTCCACTGAAGACGTAAGTGCCTTTCAGTACAAGCAACCAATACAGGTAGCACGCCGGGTTGTGCGGCTGAAAAAATCGGACGGGATAGCTCCAGCCTGAACGATCAATGGCAGCCTTGCGGATTGTGTCCTCACTCTTTGCCGTGCTAGTCACTAATCGCCCTCCTTTGGTTTAAATGTGATGCTCTTAATCATGTCAGCGATCGCTTGCTCCAGTTGTGTGGAGGTAGCGGCCGGGCCCTTCACAGTCACTTCGACTCCCTGACCCTTGCCATCGACGTATGCGAGCAGTAGACCACTATAGTCGGGACTATTAATTCTCTTAGCTACTCCGGCAACCTTTTGCAGTGTTGTAACGGGAACTGGTTTACCCTCGACAACAAATTCATTCTGCTCTTTCGCGATCTGGTTGAGGAGTTCCTCGGCAGTTCCCCTCCAGACGCCGCTCTTGACGCTAAACGTGACGCCATCTTTGAAGACCTCTGCGGTTGATGAGCTCCCGACAGGTAATGGGGTCTTAGTTAGCACCCAGCCTTGAGTTGGCGTAAACCTTACGGGACCGACATCATAAGATGTCCCTGCTAAAACCTCCTTGTTATGAACAGCCTCGTTGATGGCTGGCATGACTCCCGACCATAAAAACACCACAAGATAAACGCTCACCGTCGGCCAAATAAGCCGGCGATCAAGTCCAAACAGTCGATATTCAACCGGTACAGCGGCTTCATGTCTTAGGGGGGACATACAATTTTCCTTTTTGCGGTGCTAAACAGGCGTGAAGCTGATGAGGGTGATTTGTGTCTTGCCATGTCTCAAAAGATGGTCGTTGGTAGCCGCCGAAATATATTTATTGGGCAGAAAATTTCTGCCTAAGATCCCGCGCATAATACGCTGTTGGAGGTGTTTAGACTGTTGCACTTCCAGCGATCGAGAAAACTGTTAGGAGCGATGCGATAAACGCATTGCTGCTGTGCCGCTTTTCAAGCTTTTGTTTAGTAGACTTCTTGCAGAAGTAGGGGAAAGGGGAAGGAGTAAAGGAATGGAATTTTCTCTTACCCTTTAACCGAATGGCACTAAGTTAAGCTGAAAGGTAAGCTGCGTAGGGATTGCAGAGGGGCAGGGGAGCAGGGGAGCAGGGGAGCAGAGGGGCAGAGGGGAATTTCTAAATATCTGAACGCAATGCCTAAAATTTCTTCTTTCTCCCCTGCTCCTCCGCTCCTCTGCACCCCTGCTGCCTCAACGATTTTCCCTTTTCTTAGCGCCATTCCCCTTTAACCTTTGACCTTTCCCCGACATCTTGGCATTTGTTACTTTTGCAAGATATCTAGTATTGAGAAGCAACCATCACAAGATACCGACTGAAAGTTCAAAAGGAATCGTTCGATTTCTGTCCTTATTGCCACCCTTTAGATACACACGAACTGTATAGTTGCCACTCTGTGGCAAACGAACGCTTCCGTCGTTGCCCGATATTGAGCTGTTATAAATTGCCTGAGTGCTGCCTGGTGGGAGAATGTTGAAGTATGCTGATCCTTTGGTAATCAACGAAACCGACATCCTCTGCCCTGCCCGCGCATTCAGAACATAGTCGTGGTAGTGGTTGCCCGTGATCGAAGACCGCATAAAAGTGTTATCGTTGCCAGCGGAAAACCGTACTGTCGTATGAGCCTGAGCTAACGACGGTGCAGTGAAGCTAAATGTGAGCGATGTGGTGATAACCGAGGCGGCTAAAACACTACGAATAAGAGTCAAGGCAGAGTTTTCCATGTGATAGTTTCTCCGTCGCAAGCAATTCATTGCTTATTGTTTTAATTAATCAGCAAACCGTTCAGCTTAATTAAATTACTCCAAGCAAAAGTATTAATCTTCAAATTTGAAGATTGGTAGTATGTTGTTGATGGTATTAAAATCTACCTAAATAAATGTATCTTGATTTTTGTTTTATCGTTTTGCCTTTAATATTTCTTCAGACTTACCTCGATTTTTCGCCTATTAGCTAGTGTCGAAGGGAGCAATGCGATCGCTTCTGCACCAACACGAAGTCTTCACTGCTAAACAAGAAGGTCTTGATGCCACCAATGGAGCGAGTTTTCAACTGCGAAGACATGGGTTTCGTCAAGACAAAGACGAAACCCAACAATACAGCAGACTAGTGGTCTGTCCCATTAATTTTGCTGGGCTACGAGATCCCCGACTTCTTTAAGAAGT